>NZ_VFPL01000002.1:300000-469881 GCF_006716645.1 Arcticibacter tournemirensis
TGCTCACAATTTTACGCAGTTCATCTAAATCGTTATTAAACAAGTTCATGATGCGGACCCAGTTACTCGGATTACCTACATCCATGGCGTTTGAAAGGGTAGCTACCGACGGCTTCGGCTCATACAGTCCCGATCTGAAAAATGCCGGGACTGTATCGTTAACATTGGTGGCAGCGATAAACTGCTTTACCGGCAAGCCCATTTTCCATGCAAGTAAACCGGCGCCAATGTTTCCAAAGTTTCCGCTGGGAACCGAAAACACCACCTCCGTCTTTCCTGCTCTTTTTAACTGAGCGTAAGCGTTGAAATAGTAAAAAGTTTGCGGTATAAGACGTGCTATATTAATCGAATTGGCCGAAGTAAGTCTGAATTTCTCATTGAGTTCCTTATCGGTAAACGCCTGCTTCACCAAGGCCTGACAATCGTCGAAGGTTCCATTAACTTCAACGGCACGAATGTTTTGTCCATTAGTTGTGAGCTGCAGCTCCTGGATTGCACTCACTTTTCCTTTAGGATAAAGAATAGTGACCTGGGTATTCGGTACTCCTAAAAATCCCAAAGCTACTGCGCCCCCGGTATCCCCCGACGTCGCCACCAGAACATTGAGGGTCTTTTCGCCTTCTGTCATGAAATAGCTCATTACCCTGCTCATAAACCTTGCACCAAAATCTTTAAAAGCAAGTGAAGGGCCATGAAAAAGTTCAAGCACATAAGTTCGATCATCGAGCTTTATTACCGGAGCCGGAAAGTTAATTGCGTCCTCTATAATAGCTTTGAGTTCATTCTTCGGGATAGCTCCCTGCAAAATACTGTCAGCCACCTTAAAGGCTATTTCACTAAGAGAGTACATCTCGATATTTTCAATAAAATCTCTATCGAGCACAGGAATGCCGACAGGCATATAAAGCCCCTTGTCCTGAGGCATACTATTGAAAACTGCCTCTTTAAAATCAACTGTTACTCCAGGGGTATTTGTACTATAAAGTTTCATTCGTGTTGTATTTGTTATTATATGTTATCCCAGCACCTTCGGTCCTTCACCATTTACAGGCGAAACGTAGGTCAGGCTTCCAATCTGCCGCTCTGATAAATGCTTCTGAATGCGACTGGTGATTCTGTTAGCAGTCTCCTCGTCTCTAGCAAAAGAAAAAACCGAAGGACCTGAGCCAGAAATACCAAAGCTAACAGCACCTGCTTCCATGGCCGTTTCTCTAAGCTTGTAAAAGTCGGGGATGAGAATAGAACGCACCGGTTCAACCAGTACATCTTTCATGCTTCTTCCAATAAGGTCAATATCCTTCATAAACAAGCCTGAAACCAAACCGGCAACGTTTCCCCACTGAATAACAGCGTCTTTCAGAAGCACCTTACTGCGGATCATTTGTCGTGCATCCCGGGTAGGGACGTCGACGTCCGGAAAGACAATCGCGCAGTATAAAGATTCGGGATACGGAAGTTTAATTAAGTCAAGAGGCTCGTAACTTCTGATCAGGACAAATCCGCCCAGCAATGCGGGTGCCACATTGTCGGCATGCCCGGAACCACAGGCAAGTTCCTCTCCTTTCATTGCAAACGGAACAAGCTCGTCGCGGGTCAACGGCTCGTCCAGCATGGTATTGATTGCAAATAAGCCGGCAACCGTACTTGCTGAGCTGGAACCGAGGCCACTTCCGATAGGCATTTTTTTATGAAGTTCTATTTCAACTCCGATATCTGTTCTCTCAATGTGTTTGAGATAGTGCTGAACGCTTGCGCTTACGGTATTTTTCGCAGCGTCCATCGGCAAACGGCCTTCATCCCCCGTAATTTTTGTAATTGTAACACCCGGTTCAGCCTTCCTTCTCATAATTACCTCATCACCCGGAGCATCAACAGCAAAACCAAGAATATCAAAACCGCAAACTACATTCGCCACGGTAGCAGGAGCAAAAACTCTTATTGTATCTTTCATATTTAAATCCGCGTCGCGGACATTACTTCTAATTTTTTACTTCAACTTTTTAACCCGTCTCAACCCTCAACCTTCAACCCATAACTCACAACCTTCAACTCACAACCCATAACCCATAATTCATAACTCCCCCTACGCCCCTACATTTACAATGTCTGCAAACACCCCCGCTGCAGTCACCTCAGCGCCAGCCCCCGGACCTTTAACTACCAAAGGACGCTCTTTATACCGCTCGGTGGTAAAAGAGATAATGTTATCACTTCCAGACAGCATATAAAACGGATGAGCGTCGTCTACCATTTCCAGCGCAATGGATACATCTCCATTTTCCAGTTTACCGATGTACCGCAAAACTTTTCCGGCGCTTTCGGCCTCTGTTTTCAGTCCCTCGAAATAATCATTATTGACTTTCAGCTGCTCATAAAACTCTTCTACTGACCCTGCATCAAGGCACGACTGCGGAAGCATGTTCTCGATCTTCACATCTTCGGGCTCCAGGGTATACCCGGCATCACGAGCCAGGATCAGCATCTTCCGCATAAAGTCAGTCCCACGAAGATCATCCCTGGGATCAGGCTCCGTAAAACCCTTCTCCTGAGCCTGCTTAACGATGTCGTAAAATGAGGTATCGCCTTTAAAATTATTAAAAATAAAAGAGATCGTACCCGACAAAATAGCCTCTATCCTGATCACCCTGTCGCCACTCATCATCAGATCTTTCAGGGTGCGGATTATAGGAAGACCAGCGCCTACATTTGTTTCGTAATAAAAGTCTACACCATGCTTTCTGGCGAGGTCACTGAACTTACGATATTGCTGATAGGAAGCCGAATTGCCGATCTTATTACAGGTAACCACAGAAATATTAGAGCGAAAAACCTCTTCATAGTAGGCAATAGGTACCTGACTGGCGGTGTTATCAACAAAAACGGCATTCGGAAGGTTCATCTCCCTCATTCTTGCTATAAAAGCGTCGAGATCGGCCGGTTCTCCCGACGAATCAAGTGTCTCCTGCCAGTTCTGCAGTGCAAGGCCACCCTCCTCAAATACCATTTTACGCGTATTGCTGATGCCAATAACGTTCACCAGGATCCCATTTTGTCTTTGCAGAAAATCGCGATGTTGCTCCAATTGCTTAAAAAGCGTCTTTCCGATATTGCCTGTTCCCAGACAAAAAACATTGAGGGTCTTTTTAAGGTCCGTATAGAATGCATCGTGAACCGCATTTAGTGCTTTGGCAAGGTCAACCCGCGAAATAATCACGGAGATATTGTACTCTGAAGATCCCTGAGCTATAGCACGAACATTCACCCCGTTCCTGCCCAGAGCATGAAAGAGTGTACCCGAAACGCCTGAAGTTTTCTTCATATTCTCACCAACAATGGCAAGAATAGAAAGGCCTTCTTCAATCTCAGGAACCTCTATCTTCTTCGCTTCCAGCTCCAGTTCAAATTCCTGTTCAATAAGCAGCTTCGCCTTCACGGCATCAAGCGGATTTACCGCAAATGTGATGCTGTGTTCCGACGACGACTGGGTAATAAGAATCACATTGATCTGCTCACGCGCGAGAAGAGAGAACAGCCGGCCGCTAAAGCCAGCCTTACCTACCATGCCGCTTCCTTCAAGGTTAATGATACTGATCTCATTAATTGAAGAGATTCCTTTAACACTATGTTCTGAAGGGCGGCTTTCATGACTTATTACTGTGCCGGGGAATGAAGGCTCAAAAGTATTGCGGATTACAATAGGAATCCTCTTCATGAACGCCGGGATCATCGTAGGCGGATAGATCACTTTGGCGCCGAAATAGGAAAGCTCCATTGCTTCTATATACGATAGCTCTTTCAGCGGGAACGCCTTCTTCACCATACGCGGATCGGCTGTCATCATTCCGTTGACGTCGGTCCATATTTCAATTTCCTCAGCATTCAGGGCAGAACCGAATATTGCAGCAGTATAATCACTTCCTCCACGGCCGAGCGTCGTGACACGTCCCTCCTCGTTACTGGCGATAAAGCCTGTAACAAACAGCATTTTTCCTTTATTCGCTTCGTAGAAATCCCTGATCAGCATATCAGTCAGTTCAGTCTGAACCTTCGCCTGACCGAAGCTGCTGTCGGTTTTAATGACATCGCAAGCATTCACATATTCTACCGGGCCGAGAGACTGCTCTGCAATTTTGCTGACAAGAAATGTCGAACAGCGTTCGCCAAAGCTTAATACCAGGTCGTATGTTTTTGGTGTGATCTCCCTTAAACTCGAAATCCCCTGCAAAATATCTTCCAGCTGGTTGAACAGGATCTTCAACCTCGTAAATACCGGGTTTTGCTGATGAACATCGAGCAACGCTTTGATCACCTCAAAATGGCGGCTTTCCAATTCTGTGACGTAGGCCGAAAAATCTTCGCCCGCAGCAGCTTTATTAGCCATGGTCGAAAGAAGGTTCGTCACCCCTCCCATTGCAGACAATACCACAACGGGATTCTCACCTGAAGAAGATTCATTTTTAAGGATTTCGATTATAGTACTGATACTTTTAACGGAACCGACGGACGTGCCTCCAAATTTTAAGATTTTCATTTAGAATTGTTTGATTTTAAGGATAACGAAAGCATCATGGAGCCCTTTATCCGACCCGGTGTGTAAACTAGTGCAAGTCCGCATGATGTTTCCATAAATTAATTTTAAAAAAAAACGCCTTCCCTTGATGGAGGAAGGCGTTGTATGGTTTCTTATATTTTTAAGGTTATACCATATTCGATCTTCCTCCTGAGCCCGCTGTCCCGGTGGTTGTAATCGTTGTAATAATGGTATAAATATTTTTAATCATTGTTTTATTTCGTCACTAAAATAAGCAGTTAAATTTGAAAATCGCAAAACTTATTGCAATATTTTTAATTTTACCAATTCATGCAGGGATTAGTTATAAAGTCGACAGGTAGTTGGTATCAGGTGGAAACAGAGGATGGAACTGTTTTGGATTGCCGCATTAAAGGTATATTCAGAACAAAAGACATTAAAACAACTAATCCGATAGCTGTTGGTGATCGTGTGGAGATAGAGTTGGAGCCCGACCAGGACACCGGGATTATAAACAAGCTGAAAGAGCGAAAGAATTACATTATCCGGAAGTCGGTTAACCTTTCGAAACAGGCACAGATCATCGCCGCTAATTTGGATCAGGCGCTCCTTGTGGTTACCCTTGCTTCCCCGCGCACCTCACTGGGTTTCGTCGACCGTTTTCTCGTTACTGCCGAAGCATACGACGTTCCGGCAGGAATAATATTCAACAAGCTGGATCTGTTCAGCGATGAAGGACTTGAAATACTGGCAGAGTACGAAGAAATATATACCAGCATAGGATATCCATGTTACGAAGTTTCAGCGCTCGAAGGAACCAATCTGGAGCAGATTACCGATGTATTAAAAGACAAGGTAACATTGATTTCCGGCCATTCCGGTGTCGGAAAATCAACTCTGATCAACAAACTGATTCCAGAAATTGAATTGAAGACCGGAGAAGTATCCGAATGGAGCGATAAAGGCCAGCATACTACAACCTTTGCCGAAATGCATCCGCTGCCCCAGGGCGGTTACCTGATAGACACTCCAGGTATCCGCGAACTTGGTGTCATCGATATAGAAAAACAGGAGCTCGGCCATTTCTTTCCCGAAATGCGCCAACTCATGAATCAATGCCGCTTCAACAACTGCCGCCACATCAACGAACCCGGCTGCGCAGTGGTAGAAGCAGTCAACGAAGGGAGTATCAACCTTTCCAGATACGAAAGCTATCTTAGTATTTATCACGGTAATGATACAAGAAGCTGAGACTGATATCAGTTTTCAGCCATCAAAGCGTTCTTCCTTCTAAGCTCCAGGTCGCTTGTCACTTCAGCTATTTTTCCTTCACTTAATGGATACCATGAAATAAATAAAACTGAGAGTATTGTTGCCGCTGCAGGAAAGAAACTAAGCATTAAACGAAGACCATGCTGCACTTCCTCTGTTTGAACAACGTTTGCCTTAAATCCGAAATATCCAAGCAACCAGCCTGCCAGAGCCCCGCCCAATGACCATCCAAACTTCTGAGACATGGAAGACGACGAGAAGATTAAGCCTGTTGCACGCCGGCCTGTTCTCCACTCAGAAAAATCAGCTATGTCTGCATACATTGACCACAACAAGGGAGTAACGCTGCCGGCGCAAATGCTAACTAAAACCTGCAACGTCATAATCCATGTAATATCATTACTACCCATGAAGTAAAACATCGTATTAAATACCGTAGCAAAAAGCATAGCGAACAAGAAACTCTTCTTCTTCCCTATCCTTCTTGAGACAGGATTTACAAGAATTATCCCAACGATATTGGCTGCCTGTCCGAGAACGAAATACAACGTAGTTAGTGTTAGAGACACATCAGCGAAGCCCAGCTGAACGACTGCGGCGTCGGCAACATAGTACTTAAAATAATAAACAGCTGCGCCATCTCTCACCGAGTTAAATATCAATGTGGCAATGCCGGCCACAAGAAGTATCCACCACGGTTTATTCTTAAAAAGATCGCTGATGTCCTGCTTTAAAGAACCACTTTCATGGAGAAGGGGCTTTACCCGTTCTTTTGTCCAGGCAAAACAAAGAATAAAAAGACTCACAGCTATTGCCGCAAAAACGATTGCCGCCATTTGCCAGCCGAATGCCAAGTCAGGAACAAGCGCATTCTTCTGCTTGCTAAAAAACTCAACAAGGGGTTCAACCAACAGGAGAACAACAATGCTTCCGATAAAGGCGAATATCATCCGGAAAGAAGACAGTTCAGTTCTTACTTTCGGATCAGCAGACATCACGCCAAGTAGCGAAGCATACGGCACATTGATCAACGAATAGATCATCATCATCAGGGAGTAACTCACGTATGCATAAATAAGCTTGCCCGAAGCTCCAAGGCTCGGCGTTGTAAATGTAAAGACCCCGATGATTCCGAAGGGAATCGCTACATACAGAAGATAAGGCCTGAATTTGCCCCACCGCGACTTTGTTCTGTCTGTCACTACTCCTATAAAAGGATCAAGCAAGGAGTCCCAGATGCGGGTAATCAGGAACATCGTACCTACTAGTGCTGCTTCTATCCCAAAAACATCGGTGTAAAAGAACAACAGGTACATAGTAAATAGTTTCCAGAACATTGATGAAGCTGCATCACCAAAGCCATAGGCCACTTTCTCTCTTAATTTTACTTCTTCCATATATGAGGTTTATCTTGATTTTCCCGAAGGAACTTTACCTTTCTTGCTCTTCCTTCCCCGGGAAATGAATGCTGTAAATTTCATATTTAAACAATACCCCCACTAATACTTTTTTAACTGATTCATATACATTTTCCGGCAGTTATGATTCCAACGCTCAAAATTACCAGCCTTATTATAGCATACTGATTCCCATTGAACACGTCATTGAAGGGTAATCGAATATTATAAACAGATAAGAAAGTCCTACATTACGATATCTGAATCAAGTTTCTTTGCATAAACCAAACACATGATATGAAAAAAAATGTACTGTACCCCCTGTTGGTACTAATCTTCGCTATTACAAACACTGTAAATGGTCAACCGGGTCTCCGAAGTAACGAGGTCAAAAAAGAATGGTGGCATATAAATAAGATAAAACCGTATTCAACTGACCTGAAATCAAAAAAACTAAGTACGGTCAAAGTGAAAGGAAACTCGTTTGTAGATGAGAGTGGCAATGTTATTGTATTCAAGGGTGTTTCGATTTCAGACCCTGATAAACTGATAAAGGACGGACACTGGAACAAAAGGCATTTTGAGGTAATCAAAAGCTGGGGCGCAAACATTATCAGGATCCCGGTACATCCAATAGCATTGCATCAGCGCGGCATAGAAGAGTATGTAAAAATACTGGACGAAGCTGTTACCTGGTGCACCGATCTAAATATTTACGTCATAATTGACTGGCATTCTATTGGTAACCTTCACACAGAAGTCCTGGCTCATGACATGCATAACACTACCC
This sequence comes from Arcticibacter tournemirensis, assembly GCF_006716645.1. Taxonomy (NCBI): domain Bacteria; kingdom Pseudomonadati; phylum Bacteroidota; class Sphingobacteriia; order Sphingobacteriales; family Sphingobacteriaceae; genus Arcticibacter; species Arcticibacter tournemirensis. The sequence continues at coordinate 307,991 of NZ_VFPL01000002.1, forward strand.
AAAAGGAGACCTTTAACTTCTGGCGTACAATTGCAGCCCATTATAAAGGCAATTCGACAGTAGCATTCTACGAACTCTTTAATGAACCTACAACCTACGACGGGCAGTATGGCACCTGCACCTGGGATGAATGGAAACTACTCATGGAACAAGTGATCGACATTATATATGCGCATGACAGGAACAAGATTCCGTTAGTGGCCGGCTTCAACTGGGCATACGATCTAACTCCGGTAAGAAATAATCCAATTGCCAGAGAAGGGATAGCATATGTCACTCATCCTTACCCTGGCAAAAGAGCTGTGCCGAGAGAGCCAAAGTGGGAAGAGGACTTTGGATTTGTTGCAGATAAATACCCGGTGATAGCAACAGAAATTGGATTCATGAAAGACGACGAAGACAAAAACCTGGTAGATGACGGAGTTTACGGTCCCTCGATCATGAATTATTTTCACAAAAAAGGGATATCCTGGGTAGTCTGGGTTTTTGATCCGGTTTGGGTGCCTCAGATGATTAAGAGCTGGAATTATGAGCCAACAGATCAGGGCATATTTTTCAGGAATGTGATGCAGGGTAAATTCAAATATTCTAAATAATAGAAGATAAAGATTTCCAGATGCCTGCAACGCGATGTGCAAGCGTCTGGAAATTCCCTTATTTACATCCGCTATCTGCAGTTTGATATTTAACCAAAACAGGCATCTGAGGCCTGTCAATACCATTTACTGGCTCTATTGCCAGCTTATATTTATGCCACCATGGTCCTGCAGACCAATATGCGCCACCGATACAATTAGATTTCAGATAATTCAGAAAGTTATCAAGTGTCACTAACCAGCGGGGATCATCATCAGGCACCCCGTATTCACCTACAAACCCTCTCAGTTTGTTCATCTTCAACCATTTTACAAACGGTTCTGCTCTCGTAATCCCTGTCGATGGAGTTGTCCCTTCTTCATCGTAAGAACGCTTATATGCCCCCGAAGCATCTTTATCAAAATAAATATGCGATTCAAATATTAAATTGTTAGAAGGATCAACAAGGTTCTTTAAATTATCGCTGAAAAGCGGCCATCTTTCTGCCGAACTCCAGCTGTCTCCTCCAACCATTATTGGTGTTTTTGAATCAACAGATCTGATCTTAGTTATAATACTCTGGGCAATCTGAAACCATGGAGTAGCGGGCAACATATCATGCGGCTCGTTCATTATACCATAAGCCCAGATGTTTTCTTTTGATTTAAATTCGCGTACAATTTTCGCCCATGCGTCAGCCACATGGTCAATCGAAACCAGAGGAGACCCAATGAGCTCATTGTTGCCATTGATATGTCGTCGTCCATAGTTGTGCATATCCAGAATAACCCAAAGATTTCTTTCACGGGCAGCATCAACAAAGGCCATCATCCTCGATAGTTCATCTTTATTCAATTCTCCCCCCAGTTCATTCTGAATCCTTTCCCATAAAAACGGCATCCTGAACAAAGTAAGACCCTTTGACTTAAAATAATCGAGCTGCACAACGGTAGGATAGGTATAATTTTTATTATAAATTCCGGGAGAAGTATGAGGAGCAAATTCAGCTCCCGAAGCATTGGTGCCAAACGGCGCTACATTGCGGTCGGGCATTGCCAGATCGGCTTTACTGATCTGATAAGTGTGTTCAGTAAGCTTGCTGGCAGCGAAAATAGAATCAGGAAGTGCTATAGCTTGCTGCTCGAGCTCTTTTTCTTCCGGCTTCTTGTCCAGGTAGGCATCAAACTGGGTCTTCATAGCAGGATATCTTGCATCGTTTGCAGATTGCAGAAAGGCCAGATAGTTTTCCGAAAACTTCTTTATTTCTGTAAAATCCGCGTTCCATAACTTTTCAGGCAGATAACTGAATTCAATAAATTTGAGATCTCTTAGTTTACGTTGAACATTGCGGTATTGTATCGCCTGCTGCATTACTTTTAATGCTTGCTTATATTGAGGGGTGCTTTTTATCCCCGCTATATTTAAACCATTTGCCAATTGCTGGCTAGTAAAATTACCTATGAAAACGCCGTCAATAGTAAGAGTATATTTCCCCTCAGCAAGAGCATTTACTTTCAGTAACTGTACATTGAGCTCTTCAGCAAATGGGACAAGTGATAAGGCCTGTTCAGCCTCTGCCGGCACCGGAAAAGGCAGACTTTGCTCTTTTAGCTTGAATCCAATGTTATCCTTGCTTACATTGAGGTCGCTGAGAGCGCAATTTTCAAAATGCTTCAAGGCGCCGTTTTCTATCTCTACCAAAGAAACGTATTTTGGTGCATTTGTGGATTTCAGAAATTGATAGGCCATGATCATATTTCCAACAGGCCCCGGATGTACCCGATCATTACCAATAATGGTTGCTTTTGGATCTTTGATCTGAAGTCTGGTATTCAGATCATTCATGATCGTATAATAATCAATAACCTGAAGCTTATACTTTTTCGCTAAACCATCTATTATCTGTGTGCATTTTTTCAGGGCGTCATTAACGCCTACCAGATTAGGAGCCGGCAAATCACCCGTCTGGTCATAGATACTTGGTTTTTGGAGAATAATTTTCGTTTTAGATTTCTGCAGTCGTTGGATTACAGATTCTAAATATCCCTCATAATCACTTAATGCCCTTCGTTTTCTTTCCTCTGTTTCGGGCTGAGATTGCAAAGCTGGTGCATATAAACTCCTGTTCACGTCATTCATTCCTGCCATAACAACAGACCAGTTTGCCTTGCGGGGCAAGATATCTGCGTCCATCCGGCGAAGGAAGCTGTTGGCGTTATCGCCTTTAATACCGCAATTATAAAACGCTACCTTCTGGTTCGGAAAACGGGTGGCGTAATACATCAGAATGTAATGATGGAAGTCACCGCTATGTGTGATACTATTCCCTATAAAATTAACCTTGTCGCCATTCTTAAAAAACGAATCTTCTCTGTTCTGCCCAAAACAGTAGCTTATAACACCTGTTAATAAAAACAGAACTATTATTGACTTTCCTCTCATTTTTGCTTTTTGCTGTTTATAATTTTTAATCTGTGACTACTAACGAAACCAACGAAATATTTCTTCAGCGATCACATTGTGTCCCTTCTGGTTGGGGTGGTTGACATGCGACATTAGCTCCTTGACTGAGCCCTTATTAACTGCTATTTTTTTAAATTCAGCGAAGGGATCCGCCAGTCCCACCTTATACTTTGCAGCTAAGTCTCTTATCTGTGCAGCATGTAATGCCAGCTCGCTTTTGGGATCAGTTATATCCTGTCGCTGGTCGGGTGAGGGAGTGACCAAAACCACTTTGATATTTCTGGATAACGCTTCCTCTATCATCTTGCTCCATGCTACTTTTGCTCTTTCCAGTCCGATGCCCATATCATTTAACGCATAATCAATAAATAACACATCGGGCTTATGAGGAAGAACATCAGTGGTAAATCGCGTTTGTCCTTTTTCACTCCACTCTCCCCCGATAGATGTTAATATGATGTTAATTACAGCATACGGATAAATCCCCTTCAGCTTCCCCAACAATAAGTTGGGATATGAATCTAAGGTGTGTACTTTAGATTCTGCCCAGTATCCCGACGGCACAGAATGTCCATGGAAGACAAGATTAATCGTACGATTTTTAGGAAAAACTGTCTTAAGTTCTTTCTTAACCCCCGATAAGTATTCTGAGGTTGAAGGAATCTGCCGGTCTTGAGCTGCTATCGCCAAAGACAGTAAAATCCCAAATGTTAAAAATGCTATTTGTTTCATCTCCTTAATGTCGGTTTACCACGATACCACTAATTCGCCTGTCACATCTTTCACCATATAGTTATTCCCAAACTGCTCCTCCCCTTTTGAAAACGGCAGCTTTCCATCCTTCCATGGATAGGTAGTATTCAGATAAAAATGTATGGAACTTTCTGTCGTGTTATCGTTAGGAAACACCCGTACAGTGGCATTCTTTAGACCAGAAATTTGCAGGCGTCTCGAAATGCCAAGTTCTCCGGAGTGCATCTCTTTGCACGATACAATTCCGTCAGCCTGTTCTACAAACACCCGCCCCTCCCTGTGCCATGCTGTTGGAAAAGAATATGTTGCTTTTCCCTTATTCAGCTTCGTATCGTATCCAATTAAGACTGGCGCCCCTTGGGGAAATTTAAAGTTGTGCTTAACCGAAGTGTTAGGCACATATCCTGAAAAGAAATATCCGTTATTACTTCTTGCGATTCCTAATACCGGGTTTTTGATGTCAGGACTTTGCTTTCCTATCGTATATTCTATGCCGAACTCTTTAAGAACATATCTTAGGTAAAGGGGACCCGTAAAGTATTTATCCGGATCGTCGGGCTGTAGTAAACGGCCACCTTCAAAATGACTCGAATTTGTTCCTCTCACGTAAACGACCTTCCCCCCCTGCCACTCTGGTAGTGACCTAACCCATACTGCATCACGGGTATTTTCAGATTGAACCATTCTCATCAGAACCTTTGTGTTTGCATCTTTAGGATCCTTAACTTTGGTGCTAAGTCCTCCGCCAGAGAACAGCGCCTTGTGTCGTATTTTATCAGGATATTTTCGCTCCAGTTCATCAGGAATATAGTTCCCGGAAATTTGAAAGTCACCTTCCAGCGCTTCTGCATTTTGAAGATTGAGGAACTCCAGAAATTCTTTACTAGCATTATCTGCAGGCCCGTAAATTATGAATTGTCCGCCTGCTTTTACAAATCTCATCAGAGCCGACTCGTATTCTGACCCGGCATCAGGAACTATTCCTATAAGTACAGACTGGCTAAACAGCTTAGGATTGTTCTGCAAGGCAGACTGAAGTGACGTTGTAGAAACAACGGTATTTAAAGGTAATCCGTTATTGATCGCCTGACGAATAAACCAGTCACCATAGTAAACTTCGTTCAACCGGCCTTGCTGACCGGATGCCCAGTTGTGATATTCGTCAAAGGGATAAACCCAAACCAGGGGACCAGGAGCCGTGGGACTGTTGTATCGGGCTTTAAGGATATGCGGAATCACCTCGTCAGGAACCTGTGTCGGCATATTCCCAAAAGAATCGTCGATTGTTAAAAAATTCAGATGCGTTGGCAATGCCACTTTCCCTTTCGAATTAATCCGGGCAACCGACATGGGAAGATAAATATCGTGGGGCTCACTGCCATAACGGTCTAGCCAGGGACTGTTTAGCCACCAGGGATCATGGGTATAGTACCTGAAGATATACCGGTCGTCTGGCAATTCCGCCATACGCGACATATAACCTATCATTTCTAACCCAAAATCGCCATCCAAAGCAGCCCAGGGCGAATTCGGTGGAGGCAGAATGTTAAAGCCTCCCTTATAAATTGCCCTTAAATCAACCCCGTCTTTTGCAAGGTCAATCCCGGTAGACAAATTAGTACCGCGGGTCTCGATTCTAAAATCCGGGCACTCTTTCCTGAATAAGCTCCAAAATTTGATAATTTTCTCCTTTGTTTCACCCAGGCGGTCTTTATTAAAGCCGGTACCGGTAAAAATCACGCCCGTCGAGGCCCAGGGCTCCATGCCGAAGCCAAATCCATTACTGAACCAGATATAGTCATATCCCAGGTCTTTAAGGAAATGCTGACTTTGACGTCCAAAGAAAGTACCAAACGAGGTGTTTGCTGGAATCCCTTTTGGAAAACCTGCATATTTGTCCTTGCCGGCGTTCAACGTCGCATAACTAAACACGAAGCTCTTATGCCCCATTGCACTGCCTTCCAGTATTTCAGGATGCTTCTTGTACTTAAAATCTGATTTCGCAAACTCAGGTCCCGGATCAAAAGTAGCGCCTACCTTTACTGGTTTGCCTGTTAGTGCTGTGCCGGCTTCTTTCAACGCCTGTATAATAAACTTAAGATCACCATATGTATAATCAGGTGGATTATCCATATATAAATAGGCACGTTCATGGAGCGACAAGGATTTGGGACCTGAACCTACCTCATGTTCGGTATTAGGATTTCCTATATACTTTGCCCACTCCAGGCGTTGATTAAGGTCGCCGGTGTAATCCAGAATCTCAGATCCGTCAGAAGTCCAAAGCATAATAGAAATAGTATCGGCATGCCGGAGCAGTGAACTCCACTGCATAAACATTTCGGCAGCAACCTTTCTTATATCTTCCTTATCATTCTTTTTGAAAGGTTTTAAAGATGCCTCCAATGTAATATTCTGAAAAGGAACGCCCCTTATATTTCTGCTATCAGGCGGCACAACGACCATCTGTTTAACGCTATTACAGCTGTAAACCACGACACTTAACAGAAACAAATATTTTAAGTATTTTGACTTCATTTCATTATTTTATTAAAGGTACTGCTCCATAAAAGAGACATACCTTTTTGTAATTGCAACAACTGCAATAAACTTCTATTCGACTATAACTGCTTCAATATTAAGATAATCGCCAATTTTCTTTATGATAGCAGCATGATGCCCAACTCCCAATGCAAAATGATGCGTTGGACCTTCTTTTACCCATTTCTTCAGGAACGTTCTGACATCAGGCTTGAAATACCCGCGGGTGTTTGTATTACCAGTAGGCGGAATCGGACCCTCAACTGAAGTACCCTCAGCAATAACAAATTTAAATTTGCCATCATAGGTCGAGGTGATGCTCAGCATAGTGATCGGTCCTTCTTTAATTTTGAATTCCACACCAGCACCCGATCCCGGCTTACCATGGTATTTTTTTAAACTTCTCAAAACAGGCTTCCCTTGAGCAATAGTAATGTTATGTGGACCATCATGGCCTACGAGAATAAAATTCTCATCAAAATCTATTGGATGGAACTCAGCAAAACTACCTCCGATGCCGAGGCGTTCCATGATCAGCATAGCGATACAGCATTTAAGGTCAGATTCACCGCACATCGGGAATCCCGCTCCTGTTAACATTGAATTTCCAACAATAAGATTAGTCATTACCCGACGGGTGATACTTTCTTCCGCTCCCTCATAGTAGTATGCTAAACCTGTTAAATCCTTCTCCTTCACGAACGCTTCAAGCGCAACTGAAACACGTGCCGCCACTTCCAGATCTTCTGGTTTTAATTTTTCAGAAATTGGATCCGACACGGGGTCGGGAGTATCAAAGAAATCCAGTATGCGTTTCTTCTCCGCTTCTATATCTGCCGAATTGGCCTTCTCATATTTACTTACAATTTCGTTTTCTTCACATTGAACGATATGTAAACCAAAATGCGCAGTCAGCATGGTCGCGTCCGAATGCATGTCAAGCATCGCCTCTATAGGATGCCCTATATGTCCTATTCTGGCATTTTTTAAATCATGAAGAACCCTTGCAATATTGCAATACTCTGCAATCTCGTCCTCCGAATCACGGTCATCATGAAGCGTACCTACAATCACATCCGGAGCCTTCCTGCCCATCCTAACCGCAACTCCTGTAAACTCAGGTAGAGAGCAAATATCATCATTGTATAGTTGCTTATAGGTTGAAGCCTGTTCATAATTCAAAGCCTTATCAGGTTGCAGGGCGACTAACACAATAGGCACATCCATGCTTTTAATTATAATGCCGAAAGTACTGGATGTAGCATAGGTTAGCATGTCGCAAAAAATCAGGTCCAGATTGGCGGCCTTCAATTTCGGCAGTACATCATAAGCACTCTTCACATCGTCTACCATTCCAAAATCAAATACCTCTACCTCATTCTTTTTAACCTTGTTAACAAACACTTCCTGCTTATCCAACATCTGTTGATAAAGCCCCTCAAACTGAGGCCAGTATTTCGAATATCCAACACCAAACACGCCAATGCGCGGAACCGTGTTGCTGCGTTTTTTAATTCGCGAATCCGTTTCAAACCCACTTGTCGGCCTATTCATAATTGGTTCTATTATTTGATTCGTCATTTTCCTGTTATTATGATTTATTTAAAACGAATTAACTCAACTAAACAAGTACAACAGTAACCCCAACCAGGGCTCATCTAACTTTTTAAAACTCTCCTTCTTTCTGAAACAATGGCTTGATTTGAGGGATAAAAACTACCAGAATAATAAATGCAAGCGGATACATTAACCCACAAAGAATCCAAAGTGGATCGTAAGAGAAGTTCTGAACAACAAGCCCGATCAAGGGATTTACAATAATACCGGCTATAGCTCCGGCAGTTCCCGTTAGTCCAACAACTGTAGATGTCGCGTTATTTCCGAAAACATCTGAAATGGCCGTGATATAATTAGTGATCCAAAAGCCATGAGCGAACATCAATAACGACATTAATGCAATTGCCCAGGCCACAGAACTTACCCCCTGAATAAACATCGCACCTAAAGTGAGGAATGCTGCAACGCCCATCACAGTTTTCCTTGCTGTGTTCACCGTAAAATTCCTTTTTATCAGCTTATCTGAAAAATAACCTCCCAGCATATTTGATAAACCTAAAGCAAGGAAGGGAATCCACAACAAGCGTCCAACCTCATCAAACGACACATTTCTTTGCTCGTTAAGATATTTCGGGATCCAGAACATTATGAAATAAAATACCGGGTCAAGCAAAAAACGAAGAATTAAAAAAACGATTGCATTTCTGTTCCCAAGGATCTTTAAGAACGGCACTGTCTTCCCTTTCATTTCTGCCGCCACAATTTCTGTATTTGCAACCTTTTTCTTCCAGGGAATTAACACCCACACAACGAACCATACTATCCCGATTACACCTGGAATAATAAAGCTCCATCGCCATCCCATATCATTAGAAATCCAGATAACAAGGGGAGGGGCAAGTACCGCACCCATCGCCGAACCGCCTATTGCAATTCCATTTGCCAGTCCTCGTTCCTTCCTTTCAAATAATTCGTTCACGGTCTTGGCAGCGGCGGGGAAGCATCCTCCTTCCCCGACCCCTAATAAGAATCTGAACAGTATCAGTTGAAAAAAATTATTCATAAAACCATGTAAGCCGCTGGCAATCGACCACAAACCAACTGAGAATGCCAGTCCAAGTTTCGCGCCGAACCGGTCTGTCAAACGGCCTCCGATAGTAAACATCAAAGCATAACTAACAAGAAAGCTGGTGTTTATCATTCCATACTGAACATCCGAAAGCTTAAACTCTTTCTGAATCTTGATGATAGTTATTGACAGTATCTGACGGTCTAAAAAATTCAGGCCTGTCGCTATGAATACTAATCCCAGAATAATCCAACGAACTGCACTTGGTTTCATATTATCGATCTTCTCATGACGGGCTTCTCTCTAATCTTCAGTCCTTTAAGGCGTTATCGTTATTTCCAATTGCCTTACAACAGACTTTTGAGCGTCGACATTAACATTTGTCCCAACAAAAGTCACCTTATATGTACCTGGCCGCGTATAGCCAGCAAAATCATAACGGCTTAAAGAGTTACCTGCAATATATTGTATGGGTAGTCCCACATCGGGAGAAACTTTGGTAAAATTGAGAGGACGAGTGACATACCAGTCTTCACTCACTGGTGCATTCTTGCCTCCACCGATTATAACCAAGTCAAGAATGGGAGTCCCCCGTGAATACCATGTATTCGCTGAATTTATAACATCAAAAGGCTGCCATCCCGCATTTTGCAGGTTAGCAATCGGCAGAGGAGTCCCATCGGCTAATATATACTTTGCGTTAAATCCCGGAATAATCCAGTTTCCGCCAGCATTGTTGGGATCCTGGGCTCCCACAAACTTAAGCGCAAAAAATAATGACTTACCTGGTTGTAAAATGTCTGAAACATCAATCGGCCCCGACTGAGTAACAGTGGCATTTTTTGCAATGACTGCCCTGCTTGTTATATCTGTCCAGTTCGCTGCCAGAACCGCCTCTTTGGTTAACTGATCTAACTCCGTTGTTACCATCAGTCTAAGCGAATTTATCTGCGTCCCTCCGCCGCCATACTGCGTAACAACTTCTATTTGAGGAACTCCACCTTCAACCTGTGTTCTGTCTCTATATTCATAGTCAGCCCCGGGCATCCCGGAGTAAAACGTTATATTCTCCGCCTTTCCTGAAAAATTGAATCGGACTGTATCGCCGACCTTGTAGGTCAATTTTTCCAACTGAACGTCAAAATCAGGCGCTTTAACATCCATCTCTTTACTGCAAGACACTATGGTAAATGCCAGTAATACGATATATATGTATTTCATAATCATCTTTTTTTTAATAACCTGGATTTTGAACAAGCGCTTTATTCAAGGTCATATCATAAATTGGAATAGGCAGAAGTTCAGTACGGAAACTAACATTATTTGTCCATGCTACCATAGGGTCTGTCATTCCCATTGCTTTTCCTTCTACTGCGTACTGCTTAATTACAGCCTCAAAGTTGCCCCAGCGAATAAGGTCGGGCCGACGTGAGGTTTCGAAACATAACTCCCTGGCCCTCTCATCTTTTATGGCCTGGAACAACGCCTCTTTCGAAGAGGTTTGATCCGCTGTAAGATCAGCACCGTCTGCTGATGTTATTGCAGCCACGGCAGTAGCGCCGCTTCCCCCTCCGCCACTAATGGTAACCGTAGGCGACACAGTGTAATAAGGGCCTGTTTTCGTCAATTTCGCCGGTTCATCAAGGGTTATTGCCACCACCTTACCGCCATTTATCATTGCTGTTGCAGTAGCTCCGCCACTGATCGTAACTGTCGGCACAGATGTATAATTACTTCCTTGATTCGTAACAACAATCGCCCTTAAACGATTACCATATAGAATCCCATGTCCCCTTCTTCTTACCTGGTTAACATACTCATATGCTCCGCCAGGTCCCCTTAGCTCATTTTCAGCTTCGGCGATCATCAGTAATACATCTGAATACCGCAGCACGGGGAAGTTTTGTCCCGATATATTATTACCTTTTGGTGTAAGTGTCTCGTATTCCCGCCTCCACTTACCGGCATATCTCCGGAATAGATCTGTTACAGGCGTATAAACCGCCTTTGGTTGATTTCCCCAACTATATGTAGCGATATTCCAGTCGCGGCGTATATCCTGTGACGCCTTTGGAGAAGTTGAGCTTAGTGCCTCCTCTCCATACAAATTATACAGTTTTTTCGATGCCATCAGTAATCCGCCACTCTTTCCCTTCTCAAGATCAACACATAAAATACCGCACCTCGCACCTATATAGTAGGTATATTCCTGATTGTTTCCTGTGCCATTTCCATTATATTCAACCTCCCAGATACTCTCATTCAAATCGTATTCGTCGCGGGCGTATCTTTTAAAGATCTCCCTGTAATCAGGTTCCAATGAGTGTTTGCCCGAATCCTTCACTTTAAGCGCCCATTTTAATGATTCTTCATACTTCGACTTATCATTCAGGGGATGTCCTGCCATTTTTAAATAAACCCGTGCAAGGATCCCTCTAACGGCCGACTTTGACACCCTGCCTCCAAACGTTGCACCTCCTTCTCCGGCCTCATCAACTAAGCCTTCGGCCTCGATCATGTCGGTTACAATTTTATCGTACACTTCCTTCATTGGAGTCCGCGGTACATTTAAATTAGTGATCGACGGATTAGCGTCAAGCATCAGCGGAACATCGCCGAAATTGCTCACAAGCAGGAAATAGAAGTATGCCCTCAGGAACAAAGCCTGACCTTTGATCCTGTCCCTCGGCGTTTCATCGAGTCCCGGATTATCTGTTCCAGCAAGCACACTATTTGCCCGGTAAATCCCCTGGTATAAGAATTTCCAAAAATTGGTTATGTACACATCGGCGGGGCTATATACGTATATGGTAGAGTTAGACGACCCTGTTCTGTCATACTCTACATCGGTGGTGGCATTGATCCAATAGGGCCACACATCCTGGTATACCATTCCAAGGTCATCATAAACTCCAGCCAGGCCTGTTTCAAGCTGGGCTATAGTTTTATAGTCCGGGGAAATAAAATTCGTCGGCTCTGTGTCGAGAAACTTATTACACGAAGTACTGCCTAACAGTACCACTATTATTATCATCAAATATTTTTTCATGTCTTCAGGATTTATAATGATGTACTAACTCCAAAAACTATTGTCCGCGCTAAAGGATAGGACGCAAAGTCGAATCCAGGGGTCAGAACAGAATGCCGCGTAGAAACATCCGGATTTGAGCCTGAATACTTTGTCCATGTGTGCAGATTTTGCGCCGATACATACGCCCGAAGCGTCTTAAGCTTCATGCTTCTCAGTAACGACGCGTCAAAATTGTAACCAAGAGAAACGGTTTTCAGTCGCAGGAATGAACCATCTTCTACAACGCGACTAGAAAAGTAAGCATCTCTCTGACCACCTGTGCGGAACATTGTATTACTCGGATTATCTGGCTGCCAGCGGTTTGTATAGCTCGCATACTGGTTTAAAGCTCTTGTGCGCTTGGCGTTACCTTCAAATATTAGCTTGTTGGCATTAACAATATCGTTGCCATATGACCATTGAAAGAAGACGTTCAAATCAAAGCCCTTATAATTAAAATTGTTGTTAAAGCCTCCTGTATGTATAGGGGTACCGCGCCCGATCACAGTAAAATCGTTTAAATCTACTTTAAGATCCCCGTTAATATCCCTATATTTAATATCACCAGGTTGTATAGTTGCCCTTGCCTGCCCATTTGATGGAATATTATCTTTAAGGATATACTGTTGCTGCAAATTAAGATCGAAATCTTCATACTGATACACCCCATCCCAGATCAAACCATGCATTTGGCCGGCCGACTGCCCCACTGGTGAGATATACGATGGCACACTCGAGAAATCGCTATCAAAGGCAACCTGGCTTGAAATAGATGAGATATCCTCATACAGTTCAAGAATCTTATTCTTATTAAAGCTAATATTAAAGTTGGTGTTCCACTTAAAGTTCGGCTTGTCGACATTGACGGTATTAAGGGTAAGCTCAAGTCCCTGGTTCTGCAGCTTACCAACATTCTTATAAGCCACGGCACGGTTATAAAGATTCAGGAGCCCTGTAGAATAAGGCAGGTTGGCTTCGATAAGAAGGTCCTTAGTAGTTTTTCTGTATACATCCGCTGTAAGTTGTACACGATTTTTCAGCAGAGCCAGATCATATCCTATATTAGCCTGTACGGTCGTCTCCCATTTTAAATCCGGATTACCATAACTTGCTAAAACGGAACCCCGGCTTGGACTGGCACTGTTATTAAAGGAATACCCACCAAATAAAGGTATCTGAAGCTGCGTTACATACGGAAAGTCAGAAACCCTGTTGTTACCGGTTGAACCATAACTAACACGCAGTTTAGCATCCGTAACAACATCTGCATCCTTCAGGAATGCTTCTTCTTTCATCCTCCAGGAGAGCGCTGCTGAGGGAAAGAAAGCCCAGCGACTGCCTGGCGCGAACTTAGAAGAACCATCATAACGAAGGGATGAGGTCAGGTAATATTTAGACTTGTAATTATAATTAACCCGGCCGAGGAACGATGCCATTGTCCAGCGCGACCTTGAAGAATAGTTAATATTTGTCAGAGCCTCGTCCAGACCGTCTATACCTAAGGATTCGTTTAATACCTGCTGGGCTTCAAGACCATAGTTTTCATTCGTTTGTTTTTGGATAATAAACCCGCCTACCACGTTTAAATTATGAAGTTTGTTGAACGTTTTTTGATAGGTAAGAATGTTCTCGTTTAACCAGGTATTAATCGGATTGTGGGTAACCGAACCATTCACGCCCTCCACTCGCCGGTAATTCCCATTGGCAGTTAATGAATTATTGAAGATATTCCTTTGCACCTCCATACTGTTTATACCTCCCGAAGAACGGAAAGTCAGACCAGGCATCAGGTTAATGGAGACCCATGCGTTAGCACTTAAATTATTTACATAAGTTTCCCGGATCTCATTTTTGGCTGAAATGATAGGATTAACACGAAAGTCTCCCGCAACTGCCTCAGGATCAAAAAACTCCTCTATTAACGATTCTCCGCTTGCAGCGACCGGCCTGAAGCCCCAAACATTATACATAAGCGCAAGACTACTGTAAGTATATTTATAGGCGGTCTCTGATGCTATTGATCCATACGTTTCGGTTGCACTATAGTTGGCGTTGGCCCCTATCTTAACCGCCTTACTAAGTGTTTGATCAAGGCTAAACCTACCCTGGTATCTCCGGAATCCTGAGTTAAGGATAAGCCCGGTTTGATCCAATACGTTTCCGGATATAGAATAAATAGTGTTATTGGCACCTCCCCTAATGGATATTTCATGGTTATGGGAAGGAGAACTTTGATAGATCTCATCCTGGACGTTAATGGTTTCTACATTCCGGTAATCTTCCAAAGGCATTTTATTTAAATATGCATTCTGTGCATAAACCGGCTCAAGCTCAGCCTGATACTTCACAAATTCATAGGCGTTCATCATATCGATCTGCTTCGGATTCTTAGAAAACCCGTAATAACCGTTATAATTTATAACAGGCGCACCGATCTTACCCTTCTTAGTGGTAATGATAATTACGCCGTTAGCACCACGAGCACCATAAATTGCCGTGGCTGAAGCATCTTTAAGGACTTCCATTGATTCGATATCCGAAGAATTAATGGAATTGCTGTTCGCGTCTTCGGAAGGAAAGCCATCGATAACATATAATGGAGATGCATTCTGAGTAAGTGTACCCGCACCGCGGATAACAATATTGTTGTTCGAACCAGGCTGACCATCGTTAGCAGCTACAGAAACCCCGGCAACTCTACCAGCTAACGCTTCGTCAAATGACTTAACAGGGGCCTGAACCAGCTCCTTCATTTTAACCTGCTCAACCGATCCTGTAAGATCCTTCCGTTTAGATGTTCCATATCCTATCTGAACTACCACCTCATCCAACTGGCTGTTCGACTCCTTCAACACTACGTTAATTATTCTGTTATTGCCCACCAGAACTTCTTTGGTCTCAAACCCTATGTAGTGAAATACAAGAACATTCTGACTGCCATTCACTCGTAGGCTGTAGGCGCCTTTAACATCCGTTACAACCGCGGCCTTCGTGTTTTTGACCCTGACCGTCACGCCCGGAAGCGACTCTCCCTTGCCGTCTCTGACAACACCATTAACT
Source organism: Arcticibacter tournemirensis (assembly GCF_006716645.1). Lineage (NCBI taxonomy): Bacteria > Pseudomonadati > Bacteroidota > Sphingobacteriia > Sphingobacteriales > Sphingobacteriaceae > Arcticibacter > Arcticibacter tournemirensis. The sequence goes on from NZ_VFPL01000002.1 coordinate 323,080, forward strand.
GTAAATGATGAGGCAGAAGTCGCCGGCACCTGTCCATGAACAGTATCAGTAAAGAACGATACTATTAAAACAAGGGCGGCCACTTTTAACCTCTTTTGATGCTCCATTTGAATCAAATGAAAACATCTGAATAATTTGGTAAAAACTCTCATCTTTTAATTGATTAGTAAATCTTAAATCCCTTTTGATAGCCGGTTATTGGTTTATACTGAGTAACCGGCAAATAACCTTTCCGCAATAACTTAGTGGTAATCCATTGTAAAAATTAATATAATTGGTTTAAAATAGTCACGTATACGTATTCTTCAAAAGGCACTCATTACGACGCCCTTATTACTATCAATAATGTTACATACCATTTCAGCTGATTTCGCTGAGCGGTACTGATCTTCGGGCGTATTTATTACATAGTCTACCAGCCGATCTATACTGGATGTTGCTACGTGCTGACGGGTATCTGACGATGCATAATAGATATATACTGCTCCGTCTTCATCAGCAATCCACCCGTTACTAAATAAAACATTTGACACATCGCCCACTCTTTCATCGCCTTCCGGGGCCATAAAGTAACCTGCTGGTTTGTGAATAACCGCTGTCAGGTCGTTTAGACTCGTCATAAACATATAAAGCACATACCGCAGGCCCGCAGCAGTATTGCGCACGCCATGAGCTAGATGCAACCATCCATGCGGTGTCTTAATCGGAGCTGGGCCCAGCCCATTCTTTGCCTCGTAAACGGTATGATACATTTTCCTGTCGATCACCGTTTCCTCTTCGATGAAGGCATTCTCAATACTATCGCATAAGCCGAAACCAATTCCTCCCCCTTTACCCGCGTCAATAAAACTATCCTGCGGACGGGTATAAAAGGCGTATTTCCCATCTACAAATTCAGGATGTAACACGACGTTCCTTTGCTGCGGTGAAGGGGTTTTAAGATCCGGCAGTCTCTCCCATTTTACTAGATCTGTTGTCCGGGCAATCCCACATTGTGCCACTGCTGCTGACTGATCTCCTTCAGGGGCGAATAGATCACGGCGTTCGGTACAGAACAAGCCATATATCCATCCGTCTTCGTGTTTTACCAGGCGCATATCGTACACGTTGGTATCCGGGGTATCGGTTTGAGGCATAACGATAGGATATTCCCAAAACCTGAAATTATCGATGCCATTATCACTTTCAGCCACTGCAAAAAATGACTTCCTGTCGAGACCTTCCACTCTGGCTACGATCACATACTTTCCTCTGAACTTTATAGCTCCCGAATTGAAAGTGGCATTTATACCAAAACGCTCCAGTAAAAAAGGATTCTTTTCATAATTCAGGTCATACCGCCATTCCAAAGGCACGTGTGCCGCTGTGAGGACCGGATATTGATATCGCTCATAAATCCCGTTACCAAGGTTGTCTTGAACATTTTCTCTTCTTGTTAACTCCTTATAGGCCCGCTGTAATTCATATAATCGCTTTTCAAAGCTGACATTCTCCATTCCTTTTCTCTATTACTGGTTAAAATCTACTTGCCAAAATATACCTCTCGTACTATCGGAAAATCGTCAGATTCATATAGTAGTGGAGGCGGTTTATTTAATTGTAAATCTCCACATCGTTCCGGTAAAGCACTAATACTTTTTTAGCTAAACCTTATATAATACTGTGACGTTCTACTTTCAGCCGACTCTCTGGTATTGGACAACGGGCATTATTTCGATAGATACCCAAACAAGGAATGCGCTATACGCACTTAAAAGGCAGGTAAATGTTCGAATGGATTCAAATTCAAATCGCAAATAGAATGCATTTCTAAATACACTAAAAGATACTAATACTTTTTTAGCACTTTGACTACTTCTTTTTTTTAATCAACTATAAGCTTATCTTTAGCTGTGATGTTTTTGTCGGCAACTTATAGATGACAAAGCATCTCTTGTCTATACTAATAACCATTGTAAGGCCATGAACAAATTAATGAAAGAAATTACTCCTTTAACGCCGAATGACTGTTTCACCATCTTCTCCCGTGTTAAAAAAGAATTCAATTTCCCGCTTCATTTTCACGAAGAATATGAGTTAAACTTAATTATGAATGCGAGTGGCGCAAAGCGGATTGTAGGAGACCATATTTCTGTGATAGACGACCTTGAACTGGTATTGGTCGGGCCCAATTTACCACACGCCTGGTTCACCCATAAATGCACAAGCGAGGCTATAACAGAGCTGACAATACAATGGCACAAGGATTTATTTGACGAAAAACTCCTTAAAAGAAATCAACTCTCCTTTATCAGGAAAATGTTCGAACAAAGCGTAAGAGGCATCTCATTTACTAAAGAAACAATTCAATCAGTGTTACCAAGAATTCTTTCGTTAAGTCAGCGAAATGGCTTTGATTCTGTGATGGATCTGATCAACTTACTACATGACCTGTCGACATCAAGAAATATGTTAACCCTTTCTGATTCTACATTTGTTAACAATCAAAACTTCAATTACAACAGCCGGCGATTAGAGAAGGTATTTGAGTTTATGAATAACAATTACCACAAGGAAATATCTCTTAAAGACATAGCAAACTTAATAGGAATGACGGAAGAGTCCTTCAGCAGGTTCATTAAAAAGCGAACCGGCAACACATTCATTAACACATTAAACGAAATAAGATTAGGACACGCTTCCCGGATGCTTATTGATACAACCCACTCTATTACTGAAATATCATATCACTGTGGCTTTAACAATATTTCGAACTTCAACAGGCTGTTTAAGAAGAAAAAAAGCTGTACACCAAAAGAATTCAGAGAGAACTATTCGGGGAACAGGGTTTTCATATAGCAACCTTAATAAAGGATGTGACTGTAGTGACTCGTCAGCACCCTGTCTAACCCAGACACCCGACTGCTGATGGTTTACCTGCAGCTTTGTGGATCTGTCGATATATAGTTTTTAAGCACCTGCATTTGCGGTCTGTCAACTCCGCCTCGTGGTTGAATAGCCAGTCTGTAGCTTCCCCATCTCGGCCCTGCCGACCAGTAGGTTCCGTTTATACAATTGGCTTTCATATATTTTAACATATTATCCAATACCGGGAGCCATCGGGAATCATCATCAGGAATACCATACTCGCCAATAAAGCCTCTCTTCTTATTGGCCGTTAGCCAATCAACAAAGGGTTTTATTCGATTTACGCCAGTTTGAGCATTTGCCTTCTCCTCGTCATAACTACCATCATAAGTTCCTGCAGAAGTGTCATCAAAATAAATGTGAGCTTCATAGATCAACTTCTGCGAAGGGTCAGTTAGGTTCTTTAGATTATCGCTGACACGAGGCCAACGCTCTGCCGAACTATAACTATCGCCAGCAACGAGGATAGGTGTTTCCGTATCTATAGTTCTTATTTTTTCTATAACAGGCTGGATAATATTGAACCACGATGTCGGCGATGGCATATTAAAAGGCTCATTCATTACACCATAAGCCCAAATGTTTTCCCTATCTTTAAATACCCCGGCAAGTTTTCCCCAAAAATCGACGAAGGCAGCAGTTGGTAACGTCGGGCTCCCTATTATTTCTTTATTCCCATTTACCATCCTCCTCGCAAAATTGTGGACATCAGGGATAATCAAAATATCCCGTGCCGCAGCTGCATCTATAAAATCAGTAAGCCTTTTCAGTTCTACGGGATCCAAAGGACCATTTAAGGCTGGTTGCAACCGTTCCCATAAAAACGGCAACCTGACAAGGCGCATATTCTTTGATTTGAAATAATCAAGGTCGGTAACAAGGGGATAACTGTAATCCTGTCGATATTGTCCGGGAACATTAGAACCAAACTCTGCGCCAGACAAATTCGTGCCGAAGGGCTGGGGCTCTATACTAACAATCTCGCCTTCCTCTACCGGCTTTACGGCAGTATTCACCTTATCTTTACGGCAAGATAGAATCCCGATCATCGCGGCTATTAACAAAACCGATATCACTTTATTCATAATTACTATTGATTTATAGCTATTCAGATACAGCCTCCCGACTCAGCAGCTTACCCCTATCGAATAGAATATTTCACCCGATCTGTGATTCCATTCCAGTGGTCGGTGCGGAAAGGAGCAGCAGGCAATCCCGCTTCATTATAAAGATTTCCATCACTGGCGTCGTCGGCCCATCCATACCTTACGGCTACAGGATTCGGAACCTTACTATGAGCGACAACTACTTTATCACCATCTATTGTAACTTTTGCATAATAGAATTTTTGGTCAGAGCCGGCAATTTCAAACCCTTTTACATATCCGTATTTATCTTTCGCCCACAAACCGCCTTCCGCGTACTTAAAGCTCAGAATCGCCTGGTTATCCCTAATTTGTATGGATTTAAAAACTGGACCTGAAAAAGCAACTGGTTTTTTATAAGTTTTATTTAAAGCAACAGCAGCGAGGCGCTTCCCAACATCCTGTTTGTTTCTGGGATGAATATCATTGACATCGCCTATATCAATGGTTACTGCCATGCCGGTATTTGGCAGCGCCAACGCAGCGGACTGGGCTTCACGCAGTTCAGCCCAGGAACTTCCGTTGTTGCTATTCCCGTTTGCACCCTTCCAGCTCGAAAGCTGAACAAAGTAGAAAGGAAAGTCGCCCTGATGCCAATGATGCCGCCAATCGTTAATCAGCAACGGAAAAGTGGTCCTGTATTGGAAAGCGCGATTGGCATTGTTCTCACCCTGATACCAGATCACTCCTTTTATGGCGAAATCAGTTAATGGGTTTATCATTGCGTTGAATAACAGAGTGGGGAAATCGTTAGGATTGCCAACAGTTCCCGTATTCGTGCCCGAGTTCTCATATACCTCCTCAACTTGATATTTCCATTCTCCCGATAAAGGATACATCTTGTCTGAAATTGTAATTTTCAATTCATCACTTGTTCCGTAAACACCACCTCCTCCTCCGTTATCCTCTATGCGGACAGCTATCACGTTTTTCCCTTCTTTCAACACTACGGCTGAAATGGGATAGACACGTCTTTCGTTATATTTGTCATGCATCTGTCCCACCTCTATTCCGTTTACGTAGGTAACATCAGAATCATCGATACGTGCAAGTTCAAGAATCGCCGGTTTCCCTGCATCATCTGCAGAAAGCACTATCGTTTTCCGAAACCACACTACGCCATCGAAATTCTCTATGGATTGCTCCCACAAACCGGGAAGCTTCGCTTGATGCCATTCTCCATCATTGAATGATAACTCCTTCCATGTTGTGGTACTTCCTATGCCGGGAAAGCCACCCTGAAGTTCTTTGATTCGTTTAATCACCTGCTCTTTCCGCTGTTTTATCAGCAATTGAAGATCAGCGTCTTTCTTTGTTGCGACAGTTCCATCTTTAAACAAATCACTTTTCTCTAATGACGTCTGACTAATCCAGGTTTCTATATCAGTCCCGCCCCATGAGGAATGAACTAAGCCAATAGGAACATGAAGCTCTTTATATAGCTCCCTGGCGTAAAAATATCCTACGGCAGAAAACCTTGCTACGTCCTCCCCGTCTGCTATTTTCCATGAAACAGACCTGTCTAAATCGCTTTTTGGATGATAAGCCATTGCTTTAGGCACTTCCAAATGGCGTATCTCATTATACTTAGCATCTCTAATTTCAGAAGTTGCATTTTGGCTGCTGCTTACGGCAAACTCCATATTTGATTGACCAGAACACACCCACACATCGCCCATCAATATATCTGAAAGAGTAATCATGTTCTTACCTTTAACAGTAAGAGAATAGGGGCCTCCGGCCTTTTCAGCATCTAGCTCAAGCCTCCATTTCCCGTCTTTACCAGTCGTTGTAGTCTTCAGTTGATTGCGAAACTTGACTGTAATCTTTTCACCTTTATCAGCCCAGCCCCAAACAGGTATGGGCTGGTCACGCTGTAAAACCATATTGTTACCAAACAATACAGGCAGACGAATATCTGCAAACGTCGCCGAAGCAAAAAAAACAGTAGCGAATGAGAGGATACAGACTTTCATGTAATAGAAATTAAACGGTCCAGTGTTTACCAAAACCCATCAAGTTTCAGAGACATTTATTTCTTGTCTGCTGTCTTGTATTTTTCCAGAACTTTCATTTGAGGCCTGTCCTGTCCGTTCACCGGTTCCACGGCCAATTTATACTTTCCCCACATTGGTCCGGCAGCCCAGTAAGTACCATTTATGTCATTCTTTTTTAAATAGGCAAGGAAGTTATCAAGAGTAACCAGCCACCTTGGATCATTGTCGGGCACGCCATATTCACCAATAAATCCTCTCAAATTGTTTTTTTTCAGCCAATTGACAAACGGCACAGCTCGTACAATACCAGTACTTGGAGTCGCCATCTCCTTTTCATAGGTATTTCTGTATGAGCCGGAGGCGTCTTCATCAAAATAAATATGTCCTTCATATATCAGATTCCTTGAAGGATCTTTTAAATTCTTCAGATTTCCGCTCATCACTGGCCATCGTTCCGCAGAGCTCCAGCTATCGCCGGCAACAATAATAGGAGTTCTGGTGTCAACGCTTCTTATCTGAGTAATAATCCCCTGGGCAATATTAAACCAAGGTGTGTTTTCTAAAAGATCGTGAGGCTCATTCATTATACCATAACCCCAAATGTTCGAATACGACCTGAACTCCCCCGCCAGCTTAGCCCAGGCATCTGCCACATGGGCGATACTGACTTCGGGCGAACCAATTATGTGTCTGGTTCCGTTTTCGTACCTGCGACAATAATTATGCATGTCGAGAATAACCCAAAGTCCTCTCTCTTTAGCATTATCAACAAAAGTCTTCATTCGTTTCAACTCCTCCACATCCAGGCTGCCGTTCAACTGAGGCTGAATCCGCTCCCATAAAAATGGCAACCTAAAAAGAGTAAGGCCTTTCGATTTAAAATAATCCAATTCCGCCGTAGTTGGATAGATATAGTTTTTATTATAAATCCCAGGTATTTTATCGTGGGCAAATTCTGCTCCTGCGAGGTTTATACCGAAAGGCAAGTCAGACTGCTGCGCCATGCTGCCCTGAAATAACCCACTTATCAACAGTGCTGTTAATATAAATCGAAACATCATACTCTTAATTTTAATAGTTTTGAAGGCTTTGTATTGATATGGTCAAAGATAGGGCTGCAGCCATGTGTACCTATAATACTTTTATAGCTTATGATATGAATAAATTATCTTCTGATAAGAGCTACACAACCGAATCGCCGCGTACAAAACGCTCCTCCCCGAGATCTATACTTGAAATAATAAGCCGTCTCTGGTACTTTTTAATCATTTTGCTATCCTATCTTATCCCACTTTGATCATCCTCATCTGCAATATTTACTTTTGATTATCCTCTAAACATTTTTCAAGGACAGATCAAATGATTAAGAAAAGTATACTGACGTCTACCTTCCTGTTACTCCTTCTAAACGGATATGCTCAGCATCTTAAAATCAGCGCGAGCAAGCGCTATATAGAAACACAGAATAAAAAGCCCTTTTTATGGATAGGCGACACGGCCTGGGAGTTATTTCATAAACTAACCCGGGAAGAAGCAGACATTTATTTAAGCAAAAGAGCACAGCAGGGCTTCACTGTCGTACAAGCAGTTATATTGGCTGAAAACGATGGCTTGAGGACTCCAAATGCTTACGGCGATCTTCCATTGAATAATCTGTCTCCGGAATATCCAAACGAAAAATATTTCGAACATGTTGACTATATCATAAACAAAGCGGAAGAACTGGGTTTATTCATCGCAATGCTACCCACCTGGGGAGATAAAGTATTCTCCAACCGCCCAGGGCCGGGCCCTGTGGTATTTAACGAGTTAAATTCCGGTATCTTCGGGGAATTCCTCGGAAGGCGGTACAGAGAGAAACCTGTAATTTGGGTATTAGGAGGTGACAGAAACATAGAAAACGACGAAGTTATGAACATTTGGCGCTCCATGGCAAGAGGCTTAAGTAAAGGGGACAACGGCAATCACCTTATCACATATCATCCGGCCGGAGAAGCTTCTTCGTCTCAATGGTTTCAGAACGAGGAGTGGCTGGATTTTAACATGTATCAGAGCGGCCATGCCAGCCGTTTTATGAAAGTATACAAGTTTGCCGGGGACGATTATTCCAAGTTGCCGGTAAAACCGTTTCTTGAAGCCGAACCGGCCTATGAAGATATACCCGTTCAGTTCTGGAATTTCATAGACTGGAAAAACGTCAAAAAAGTACCGGATAGCATCTTAAACGCCGATAGCCTGCTAATTGATAGAAGCCATTTTAAAAAGGGCTTCTTTACAGATTATGATGTAAGGGTACACGCCTATTGGAACTTTCTTGCCGGAGCATGCGGTTACACCTATGGAAATAATGCAGTGTGGCAGATGTTTAAAAAAGGAGCTCCTTATACCATCCCATGTTTAACAGATTGGGAAGAAGCACTTGGCAGTCCCGGAGCCTATGACATGCAGCATGTTAAGAAACTATTTACATTAAGACCTTTTTCTCAAATAGTACCGTTTCAGGAGTTTATAAGAGGAGAGAACCCGGAAGATAGTACTCATATCAGAGCTGCCAGAGCTCAGGATAACTCCTTTGCCCTTGTTTATCTTTCAACGGGACAAACTGCCGACCTTAACATAAATCTTCTCAAAAGCAAAAAACTCCTCTTTTGGTGGTACGATCCCAGAAATGGGAGCCGATCGAAAACAAAAAAAGTGAGACCAGAGGTCCATCGGCAATTCTCCCCCCCGAGTTCAGAGTTCGGCAACGACTGGATTTTAGTATTTGATAGAAAATAACCCGTCTTAAGCTCCATTTTATTTATCTTGCAATCAAATCCATGAGAGCAGTTATACAACGAGTGACCGAAGCATCCTGTAAGGTTGATGGAAAAATAACCGGACAAATCCGGACCGGCTTGCTTGTTCTTCTTGGAATTGAGGACAGCGACGGCCATGAGGACATTAAATGGCTTGCACAAAAGATGGTGAACATGAGAATCTTCAGCGACGATAATGGACTAATGAACAAGTCGCTCATGGACGTGGATGGAGGCATCCTCCTCATTTCGCAATTTACCCTGTTCGCCCAAACGAAAAAGGGCAACCGGCCCGGGTTTACACGCGCGGCGAAACCAGAACAAGCAATCCCGCTTTATGAACAGATGCTTGCAGAACTCAATCTGCTGACCGGTAAAAAAACTGCTGCAGGCATTTTTGGAGCCGACATGAAAATCGAGCTGCTTAACGACGGTCCTGTAACAATCCTCGTAGATACAAAGAATAAGGAATAAGAAACCTATAGCGAGCGCCAGTCGTTTACTCTCTGCATCCCCTCTAACCTCACCCCTCGCCCCTTCAAGGAAGAAATATCATTGATGGTTGCCTTTTTTCGTTGTCGGGGATCATGCCTCTTTGGGAACTTTCTTCCCTTTAGGCTACATTGCTTCCCGCAACACATCGTTGCCGAAGTACTCCAGCATGTAAAATACCTGCTGAGACCGCCCTGTAGATTTCCTCTCCCTGTGTTATCCGCATAGGAAATAAGGGATATAATCGGCAACTTTACGACAACAAAGCAAAGAGCTATTATGACTATTGATGAAGCACAAACGCTGGTTGACAACTGGATTAAGACCACAGGCATAAGGTATTTCAACGAACTCACCAATACCGCTATTTTAATGGAGGAAGTGGGCGAAGTCGCGCGCATTATGTCACGCAGGTACGGCGAACAGTCATTCAAAGAATCGGATAAAAAAGTTGATCTGGGAGATGAGATGGCCGATGTGCTTTTTGTACTGATCTGTCTGGCAAATCAAACAGGAATAAACCTGACTGAAGCGCTGGAAAAGAACCTGAAAAAAAAGAGCATCCGTGATGCTGACCGTCATAAAAACAACGAAAAGCTAATGTAAAATCAGGAGCCGGCAGATCTCTATCCGAACTCCCGTGTTATAACTTCACCAGCTTATCCCCTTCGAGCACCGGTATAGCCCGGGTGATATCCACATTCAGACAAAAGGCGATATCTGCTTCTATGCCTAACTTTTTCAACCGCTCGCTATGCGAAGTTTTCTTAAGGTAAGCCCGCAGGTCGTCTTTCGCGAGGTCGTATAAATCGAGGGCTGCGATTGAAGAGTCATCTGGCTTATAGCCTGAGGACTGTAACTGGCTTACAACGGCGCCTGCAAATATGGTATCTTCAAGATTAAACTTATTCTTCCATCCCGCACAGACTAAAAGAACATTTTCCTGCTGACTGATGAGCCATTCGGACAAAGAAGTAAGGTTAAAGAACGATCCTATTGCAATCTTCTTTGCCTGCCGTGAGAGGTGGATGGCGTGCGTACCGTTAGTAGTGGTAAGTACCACCGTCTTCCCGGCCACTTTTTCGGCGGTATAAGCAAAGGGAGAGTTACCGAAGTCAAAGCCTTCCACTACTTCGCCGTCGCGCTCCGCCGCAAGCAAACATTCGGTACCGTGATAAGCCGCGCACTCTTCTACTTTTGATACCGGGATAATTGCTGCTGCTCCGTTTTCTATGCCATAACAGATAGAAGAAGTAGCTCGGAAAATGTCGATTACAACAACGATGCTATTCTCTATATCATACAAAGGCAACAAGGCCGGTGTAAGACAAACTTCGATCTTTAATTGTTCCGGGGATGTTAATTGTACTACTTTCAACTCTTATGCTTTATAGAAAGGTAGTTTCACAACGCATGCCTTTACAGAGGCATTCCGGATCTTAATAAATACTTCGGTTCCGGGAGTGGAGAAAGCTGTTTTGACATATCCCATTCCAACGGCTTTCTGAAGCGATGGCGACTGGGTTCCGGAAGTAACCTTTCCTATGGTATTTCCTTCTGCATCAACTATTTCATAATCGTGCCTCGGAATGCCTCTTTCAATCATTTCAAAACCCACAAGCTTACGTTCCACTCCATTCTTCTTTTGTTCTGCAAGCTTGTCTGAATTCACAAAGTCTTTTGTAAACTTCGTTATCCAACCCAGTCCGGCCTCAAGTGGCGACGTGGTATCATCAATGTCATTTCCGTAGAGACAGAAGCCCATTTCCAGACGAAGCGTGTCGCGGGCCCCCAACCCTATTGGCTTAATTCCTGCATCTGTCCCCGCGATAAAAATCGCATCCCAGATATGCTGAGCATGAGCGTTATCTACATAGATTTCAAAGCCGCCAGCACCTGTATACCCCGTTGCTGATATTAGCACATTCTCTATACCTGCGAAAGTCCCTTTTTTAAAGGAATAGTATTCCATGGAGGAAAGATCCGTTTCGGTCAGCTTTTGCAGAACTTCTGTCGCTTTAGGACCTTGCACTGCAAGTAAAGAAGTACGGTCAGAAATATCTTTCATCTCCACGCCGTAGTTGTTATATTTTGAAATCCAGTTCCAGTCTTTTTCAGTGTTTGAGGCATTAACAACCAGCATATAGGTTTTCTCATCAATACGGTAAACTAAAAGATCATCGACGATGCCTCCGGTTTCATTTGGAAGACAGGAATATTGCACTTTACCATCTACCAGCTTTGATGCGTCATTAGAAGTAACCTTTTGAATCAGATCGAGCGCTTTTTCTCCTTTAAGAATAAACTCTCCCATATGGCTGACGTCGAAAACTCCCACTCCGGTTCTTACCGTAAGATGTTCGGCGTTGATTCCTTCATATTGCACGGGCATATTGTATCCTGCAAAAGGAACCATTTTAGCACCGAGAGAAATATGTATGTCGGTTAATGCTGTATTTTTCATTGTTTGTATTGAGGATTACTGCCAAAAATACGTTTTATTTGAGAATGATGTGGACCGGTAAGTCTATTTCCTGAAAATATCCTCTAGCGGCACGGTTCACCAGAAAAACTTTCTGATTACGACAGGTTTCAGGGCTTTGAGGAGAAAAATCAAATCAGCTCTAACGCCAGCTGTGGATCAGTAACCCTGAACGTTCGGCGGTGGTAAGGTGAAAATCCATATCGCAGCACAGCATTACGGTGTTTTATGGTGGGATATCCTTTATTACTGCACCAGTCGTACTCGGGATGGAGGATGGCCAGTTCTTTCATAAAGTCGTCGCGGTATGTTTTAGCAAGGATTGAGGCCGCTGCGATAGAAAAATACTTCCCATCACCCTTGACAATACAGGCATGGGGAACTTCCTGATACTTTTTAAACCGGTTGCCGTCAATCAGCACAAAGCCAGGGCGGATGTGGAGCATATCCAGCGCTTTATGCATGGCAAGAAATGAAGCATTTAGGATATTTATCCGGTCTATCTCATCATGATCAACCTGTGCAACGGCGTAAGCGATTGCTTTATTCTCAATGATCTTGCGAAGCTCATAACGATCCTCTTCACAGAGCTGCTTGGAATCAGTAAGCTGCTCATGCGTGAAATCGCGCGGCAATATCACTGCAGCAGCAAACACCGGCCCGGCGAGACATCCTCTTCCCGCTTCGTCGCAGCCCGCTTCAATAAATTCTTCCTGATAATACGAGAAAAGCATCTTTCAAAAATAACAATTAGTAAATAAGTATCAAGTAACTAGTATCAAGTATCAAGACATAATGCATATTAGCGTGCTTCTACACCATTTACATAAAACACTTCTCCTAAAGTCAATCCTACATCGCATAACCTTACGTTCAATAAAGGCAGGCCCTAAACATCAGAAACTTTATCTTGATACTTGATACTAGCTACTTGATACTGAGATATACTTGATACTATCATCTTGCTACTTGCTACTGAACATGCTAGTAGATCTTCAGGGTGAGCAGCGTGATGTCATCGGAATGCATCTGTGCATTTTTCGCTGTTTGAATTTCGGAGAGGATTCCTTTATTAATCTGATTTGAGTGCAAGTCGCAGTGATCTGTCAGGTATTTCACCAGTTCATCTTCGGTTACGAACACATCCTCATCGGCGCTTTCTATCAGGCCATCGGTGTAATTAAAGATAAGGGCATTTTCGGGGACAGAAAGCCGCCCGGTACGAACAAAGGGAAGATCGTCAAACACGCCTAACATAGTTGATCCATCCTTTAGAAAGGTCGGTTTACAATTTGCGATAAGGATTGGGGCGTTATGACCAGCGTTCACGTATTCTACTTCGCGCGTTACCTCATTATATCGGCCCAGAAACAGCGTGATAAAGCGCTCTCCCTTCGTATTTTTTGTAACCACGTCATTCAGCTTCCGGATAAGATGATCGAGGTTGCTCTCTACCGACGCCCAGGCCCTCAGGCTTGCCTGGAGATTAGCCATCAGAAGAGCAGCGGAAATGCCTTTTCCGGAAACATCACCAATACACCATAAAAACTCATGCTCATTCAGACGAATAAAATCGAAGTAGTCGCCTCCTATATTTTGATGGGGAAGATACGTGGCCGCTATTTCAAACTTTTCGCTCTTTGGCAGGCGCAGAGGCACAAGCATATTCTGAACTTCTCCGGCGAGCTCAATGTCGCGTTGGAAACGTTCGCGCTGCACTCGTTCGTGAAAGAGCTTTTTATTTTCGAGTGCCACCACTATTATATTGATCAGCGTTTGGATGTAGTTAAGCTCGTGACTCAACAGTTCGGGAACCGTGTTGAAATCTCCTATCAGAACAAACGCAAGGGTATTATTTTTATGCCTGACAGGGACAAAAAAATCGTAGCCGCCGAGAAGATTGTCGGAGTAACCACTTAAAGAAGATATCGTCTTGAGTGGTCCGAGAAGACTACATATCTTTTGATAATCTTCCGGCTTTTCTGTATAGCTTCCAAAACCTGTAACACAGCCAAACTGCCCTCCCTCTTTTACAAGAAGTCTCATCCTTCCCACTTTCAAATTTACCCGAAGGATAACTTCGAGCATTTCAAAAAGTACAGAGGCAGCACTGTTTTTGTTGATTGCCAAGGTTACTTCCAGCAAAGCATTCAACTCGGCCTGCCGCTTGAGCAGGAGCTGAACCAGGTCACTTTCCGAAGGCTGTTTATTTATATCTCTATCTAATCTCAAAATGATACTTCCCGGGCAAAATTAAACTAAATATTCGCTTAAACCCAATTTACAGGTAGCCAATCCCTTCAATTCCAACGTTTATCTTACCAATCGTCCTTTCCATACATATTTACCCGAATTGCCGGCAATGCCAATATATATAATATAAACAATATGAATAACAGTAAGTAGCGGAAGATACCATAATAATTCTCTTCTTTTTGCAAATGCTGTCACCGGTGATAAAAACATCCATTCTGCAATCAGCTTTAATAACAAGGAGAGGAGCGCAGAGAGTAAGTAAAGGGAATTATAAATACCTAAAAGTAAGTTTACTAAGATTATAAGGTTGAAAGCCCAGATGGATATGCCCAACAGAACAATATTTTTATTTTTATAGCGGGTGCTTTTAGAAGCCCAGCGTTTTCGCTGGCGGATAAATTCTTTCAGATTAGCTTTTGCGTCGGTATATACCACCGCTTCAGCGGACTTACAAAAACCTATACCATCAGGGTAGCGCGAAGCCACTTTATGCAAAAAAAGCTCGTCGTCGCCCGAGGCCAGATCATCTATTCCCCTGAAGCCACCTAACTCGTTAAAGACGTCCTTTCTATAAGCAAGATTGGCACCGTTACAAGTGGATGGAATGCGGTTACCGATGGAGGAAGCGCCCAGGCCGATCAGGTATAAGAACTCAAGCGTCTGAAGCCGCTCAAAAAAGCTTTTCTCTTCATTGTATATTACAGGTGATGAGACCAATTTCAAGTTATTTTCGTTGTAATAACTTACAATGGTTGTGAGCCAATCTTTATTCATCCGACAGTCGGCATCCGTTGTAACAATCAGCTCTCCTTCCGCCATCTGAATAGCCTCGGAAATGGCTTTCTTCTTGTACGAATTAAGCTTCTCCTTTTCATTGAGCTTTAAAAGCTTCACGCCCCTGTCGGCAAAAGATTGTACAATATCAGGAGTCTTATCTGTAGAATGGTCATCGACAACAATCAACTCCCACAATTCAGAAGGATATGTTTGCTCCAGAATATCCTGAATAGTATGAGCAATTTTCGATTCTTCATTCCTTGCGGCAATCAGAATGCTCACTTTAGTAACAGGCTTGGAGTCGCCATTTTTAAAATGCAGGATCCGGAGCCATCCTCTTCTGAAGAACAAAACAACTGTTACATATATTAATGTAAGCAGAGCTGATAAAACATTAACTACGATTAGTACCAAAGAAATTAAGCTTAAAAACAAACGGAATACCGATAATAGCAGGAACAATGAGGTTAATTAACCAAATGCAAGCGGTTGATGCCATAATTGCGACTTCCTGCTGGGTGATGAAACTGAAAAAATAAGTTGCAGTCATAGTTCTTACTCCAACATCGAGAAGATCAAGCGAGGGTAAAGCCGACTGTATAAAAAACAAAATAAATATCATCATGATCATGGAGAATACCGGAAGCTCCGGCAACAGCATATTAATTATTAAATAGTATTGCGAAGTAAAAACAATAAAACGTGCAATACAAAAATTAAAAACCACTAAAAGGTTGCCTCTCCGATAGCTGGCAAGTATCATGAAAAATTTCCGGAATCTTTTCAAGAAAGCAATTTTATTAAGAACCCTGTTGAGCCACCTTATATTGAAATAGAACAGCAAGAAGAACAGGCAAAAGATCAGGGTTGCGACAAAAAGGATATAATAAAGCTCCGTACTTATAACGAGAAAAGTCCTTATAAACCATAGCACAGCGATTGCTCCCAAAACATTGGTAATAACCATTTGCCCTATAGCCCCTATACCCATTGCTATGGCGCCGAATACACGTCTCCGCGGAGAAAGGAAAAATACGCGCCCCCCGTATTCGCCGATGCGGTTAGGAGTAAAAATAGCCCAGGTCAGTCCACAAAACACCGATTCTACTGCTTTCGCCACACTGATCTTTTCTATCTGCCGCACAAGGTACTTCCACTTTAACGCTTCAAGGAACCAGTTGAGCAGCATCAAAAGAAAGATCCCAACCAAAGTAAAATACACCTTCTCTGCTGTCAAATTGCCGATCAGCATATTGAAATTATGGAGGTTAGTATTATTATTTAACTTATAAACAATAAATACAGTGGCCAGAACCAATACCGCCACCTTAACCAGAATACTGACAACTTTTTTACTTTTTTGATTCAAGCTGTTCTAAGTTTGGTGCAATGTTACGCAAAAGCGGTGAAGTTGTTCAATTAATACCAGGGGCGCTTTAAGCGCCTCCATAATTCCATCTTCATTCTGCAAATTTTCCATAGGGCATTTATTAGTAGAATCAGGGGAAATTCCCGATTAAAGTATAAGTAAACCACGATCAGGCCCGATGTGTTTTATCATTTATTAAAGTGACGTTTGTCATTTTGCAGTCCGTTTTCATTTCTAAGATTTACAGCAGGAAAGCGGCAGAAAGGTGGATTCAGATTACATCAGACAATTCCTCTTGCGCATTTTCGATGAAAATATGACAAATATCATGTCAGCTCCTGCAGAATTAACTAATTAAAAGACAAATTAACAATTTAACCAATGTTTCATTTTTTTTCATTAATCAATAAAAGCAAAATAACATAAAGATTTAGCAGCAGTTGGCGCTTAGATCAAATTAACTATTTAATTATATAACATTTTTATACAGAATAAAGCGAACATGAATTGGCTTTTAGAATTATTTACAAAAGACTCGGTTGCACATGCTGTTCTTATCTATGGACTAGTAATTGCCATAGGAGTGACACTTGGGAAGGTTAAAATCTTCAACATTTCGTTAGGAATTACATGGGTACTGTTTGTCGGAATTATCGCATCACACTTTCATCTTTTAATCAATAAGGAAGTAGAACACTTCGCGAGAGAATTTGGCTTGATATTGTTTGTATATAGTATCGGCTTGCAGGTGGGACCCGGATTTGTCTCTTCGCTAAAAAAGCAGGGACTTTCTTTGAATATCCTCGCAGCAGGCGTAGTACTAACGGGCGTTCTGGTAACTGTAACCATTCATTACATTACCAATACACCTATCGCAGTAATGGCGGGTATTATGTCGGGTGCGGTGACCAATACTCCTGGCTTAGGTGCTGCGCAACAGGCTTTAGCAGATATGAAAGCTTCAGGGCTGAATGTAGAGACCCCAAATCTGGGTTTAGGCTACGCTGTAGCTTACCCTTTTGGTGTTATCGGGATCATTCTGGTACTGATCTTTCTGCGATATATTTTTAAAGTTGACCTTTCAAAGGAAAAGGCCGCTCATAAGGAGCGCCTGCTTCAGGGCATGCCGGCTCCTTCAACAATTAATCTTGAGATTGACAACCCACAATTGTTCAATCAACCGTTGAAGGTTATCAAATCGATCATCAATACCAAGATTGTCATTTCACGTATTTACCATGATGGTGAGATCAGCACACCTGATTCCGAAACTATACTTCACGAGGGTGATATTATTCTGGCGGTAGCTCCTAAAGAAGATTTTGGTAAGTTAAAGATACTGGTGGGTAAGGAAAGTGAAGTTGACCTGATCAAAATGAAGAGTAACATTATTTCAAGGCGGATTGTGGTTACAAAGGAAGAGGTGACCTACAAGACGATCGGAAGTCAGCGTTTCATTAACAATCAGGACTTCACCATCACAAGAATTAGCCGCGCCGGTATTGAGTTCGTCGCTACGACGGATACTATCTTCCAGATAGGTGATATTGTTACCGCGGTTGGCCGTGAAGAGGCTGTAACTTTATTCGCTAAAGTGCTTGGAAACTCACTAAAACGACTGGATCACCCTAATCTCGCACCTATCTTCTTCGGAATTGTAATCGGTGTGTTATTTGGCAGCATCCCATTTGCTGTACCGGGCATTCCTGCTCCTGTAAAAATCGGTCTCGCCGGCGGACCTCTGATTGTTGCTATTCTTATGAGCCGCTTCGGCCCTAAATTATATTTGACCCCATACGTTACACAAGGAGCTAACTTAATGCTTCGTGAGATCGGGATCGTGCTGTTCTTAGCTAGTGTTGGGTTATCAAGCGGCGAGCACTTTGTCGAAATACTTGTGAATGGTGACGGGCTTTATTGGATGTCTTACGGAGTAATGATCACGCTTATTCCCTTACTTATTATGGGTTTTGTGGCAAAACTGGTATTTAAATGCAGTTATTTTGAGATCTGTGGGTTACTGTCGGGCGCTTCCACTGATCCTCCTGCGCTCGCCTTTGCAACCTACTCTGCAGGCTCTGATGCTCCTGCTATAACATACGCCACAGTGTATCCTTTAACGATGATATTAAGGATACTTATGGCCCAGATGATGATATTGGTGTTTTGAATTGTGGGTTGTGGGTTGTGGGTTGTGGGTTGTAAGGCTACACACTCAAACATAAAGATTTAAGTTTATTAAAGACGAGGCTGTCTCAAAAGTGAGTTCAGCCTCTTTTTATTGTTAAAATTTCAATGAAAATCTCTAATGAAAAATTACACCTGTAACCTTCTTTTCATTGAACAGATTTCATCATTTTGCTGGTTAAAAATACTTTGAGGCAGCCTCGTTCTTTTTAGCGTCTGCAGGCATACCATCCGCAACCTTCAACTCACATCTAACAGTCCGAAACCCGCATCTCGCGACACACAACCTGCATCTCGCAGCCCACAACCTGCAACACACAACTTACAACCTGCAACCTGCAACACACAACATATCACCCTTCCGACGGAAAAAGCGTAATATTGTCATTGGATGCAAAGTGAAAAGTCGAACGAACGAATCATTCTCGGGATAGACCCGGGAACAGCAGTAATGGGATACGGCCTTGTGAAGGAGATAAAAACCAGGACGGAGATGATCAGCCTTGGGGTGGTTAAAATGGACCATCTTGCCGATCATTCTCTCAAGCTCAAGCGCATTTTTGAAAAAACGATTGCTCTTATTGACGAATACCACCCTGACTGCCTGGCTATTGAAGCTCCGTTTTACGGGAAAAACATCCAGGTAATGCTTAAGCTTGGCCGGGCACAAGGCATAGCTATTGCAGCAGCCCTCTCACGCGACATTCCCATTTTCGAGTATTCTCCCCGTAAAATCAAGCAGTCTATTACGGGAAACGGGAACGCATCAAAGGAACAGGTTGCTGCCATGCTGCAGACACTCCTCAAGTTTAAGGAAACTCCCGAGTTTTTGGATGCTACCGACGGCCTCGCTGTGGCGGTGTGTCATTCTTTTCAGAAAATAACGGGCACCAGCGATCAAAAGACTTATTCGGGATGGGAAACATACGTTAAGGACAATCCTAAAAAAATAAAAGGAAAGATCTGAAAGTAGAGGCAAATCGTCGCTTCTCAAAATTACATTCCGGAAATCAAGTGCTTACCTGCAAGCATAAATACGAGGCTACCTCAGGGTAACAACAAAAAGCAGAGGGAATGCCGACGCAAACTTTGCACCTGCATTCCTTCTGCTTTTCGGATTATTATGTGTTTGTGTGTTTAAAAGGCTGCCCGGATCTTTTCGGCAGTTTCCCTTAGTTCTTCCCCTGAAGGATGAAGCTTGGGTCTGGAGAAATTTATATCGTCCATCTGATTCATCGGAACAAGATGAATATGGGCATGAGGTATTTCCAGGCCAATAACTGCTACGCCTACCCTTTTGCAGGGGATTGCTTTACGTATTGCAACTGCTACTCTCTTGGCGAAAGCATGCAGGCCGAGGTATGTATCATCGTCGAGATCGAAGATATAATCTTCCTCCTTCTTGGGAATAACGAGTACATGGCCCTCAACGAGAGGATTAATATCGAGAAAAGCCAGGAAGCTTTCATCTTCGGCCACCTTATGTGCGGGAATCTCTCCTGCTACGATCTTTGAAAAAAGTGAAGCCATTTCCTTTAAATTATCGTGATATTTCTAAAACTTCAAATTCCATCTTACCTGCCGGTACTGCAATTTCCGCTTTATCACCAACAGACTTTCCAAGCAGGCCCTGCGCAATCGGCGACTTTACAGAGATTTTACCCGACTTTAGATCTGCTTCCGTTTCAGATACGAGCTGATAAGTCATCGTTGCTCCGTTCCTGGTATTTTTGATCTTTACAATGGAAAGGGCAAGTACCTTTGACGTGTCGAGTTTCGATTCGTCAATTAATCTTGCATTAGCCAGCGTATTCTCAAGTTTAGCTATTTTTGATTCATGGTGACCCTGTGCTTCCTTGGCTGCATCGTACTCGGCATTTTCGGAAAGATCGCCTTTATCACGCGCCTCAGCTATGGCTTTTGCAATCTGAGCACGCCCCTGTGTCTTTAAAAAATGTAGTTCCTCTTTTAATTTTTCTAATCCTTCTTTACTATAATAAGTTATCTCTGCCATATCTCAATTAATTTAATAGAAGTGTATAAAAAACAAACAAGACTACACCTGCATATGCGGAATAGTCTTGCCGTAATGGTACGAAGATATATCTACAATCTTAAAAAAGCAAATTTTTCAAATCATTAATTGGATCCGAATATCACTTATTCAAGTAAAAATAAACTTAGGATGCCATGGTTCTCGTGGTCACACCGACAACTATTTTTTTAACTGCATTTACAATAGAAAATGAATCGTATCCGCATTCTGCCCACAACTCAGGTTGCTCACCGTGTTCTATTATTTTATCAGGGATTCCTAACCTTATCACCCTGGCTGTATAATCATTATCCGCCATAAACTCCAGCACTGCGCTTCCCATTCCTCCCTGGATACATCCATCTTCAACCGTGATAACCTTTTTAAAGTTAGCGAACACCTCATGCAAGAGTTCTTCGTCAAGTGGCTTTAAGTAACGCAGATCATAATGTGCCGGATGAATGCCCTCTGCGTTTAATTCATGGCAGGCCTTTACTGCTTCATTCCCAATATGCCCTATCGTAAGGATGGCTAGCTCTTCGCCATCACACACCTTCCTGCCTTTTCCTACAGGAACCACTTTCATCGGCCTTCTCCAGTCAGGCATAACACCTGTCCCTCTTGGATAGCGGATAGAAAAAGGCCCCATATTGTCCTGCTGAGCTGTAAACATCAGGTTCCGCAGTTCTTCTTCATTCATTGGAGCCGAAACGATCATATTGGGAATGCATCGCATGTAGGCGAGGTCGTAAGCACCATGGTGGGTTGCGCCGTCGGCCCCGGCCATTCCGGCCCTGTCCAGGCAAAAGACGACATTCAGGTTTTGTATCGCCACATCATGTATCACCTGATCATAGGCTCTTTGCATGAAGCTGGAATAGATATTGCAAAAGGGCAGCTTCCCTCTGGTAGCTAAACCAGCCGAAAATGTAACGGCATGCTGTTCGGCAATGCCGACATCAAAGGCGCGATCGGGCATGGCCTTCATCATAATGTTTAGAGAACTTCCACTCGGCATTGCGGGCGTTACACCCATTATTGCAGGATTCTTCTCGGCAAGTTCCACTAGCGTGTGGCCAAAAACGTCCTGGTACTTAGGAGGCTGAGGCTTTTCAGCTTTAACCTTCTTAATTTCACCAGTGATCTTGTCGAAAAGTCCCGGTGCGTGCCATTTGGTCTGATCCTTTTCCGCAAGAGCAAAACCTTTACCTTTAACGGTTACGCAGTGTAGCAGCTTGGGTCCCGGAATGTTGCGAAGGTCTTTTAAGACTTTGACCAATTGCTTTACATCATGTCCGTCTATTGGGCCGAAATAACGGAAATTAAGAGCTTCGAAAAGATTGCTCTCCTTCAGTAAAGTTCCCTTGATGCTTTTTTCTATTTTCTTGACTACCTGAAGGGCATTCGGGCCTAGTTCGGAAAGCTTTGCAAGCACATGCCCGATATCATCACGGAACCGGTTATACTGCCTGGAAGTTGTGATAGCAGTAAGGTACTCTTTCAAGGCACCTACGTTTGGATCTATAGACATACAGTTATCATTGAGTATCACCAAAAGATTGGAGTTCTCGATGCCTGCATGATTAAGCGCTTCAAATGCCAGCCCTGCCGTCATTGCGCCGTCGCCAATCACTGCAACATGCTGCCTGTCTTTTTCGCCGTTATGATTCGAAGCTACGGCCATCCCTAATGCAGCCGATATCGAAGTAGAAGAATGCCCTACACCAAACGTGTCATATTCGCTTTCACCGCGCTTAGGAAAGCCGCTGATTCCTTTATATACTCTATTAGTATGAAAAACAGAACGCCGCCCCGTCAGAATTTTATGACCGTAAGCCTGATGGCCTACATCCCAAACGAGCTGGTCGTATGGAGTATTGAGAACGTAGTGCAAGGCCACCGACAGCTCTACAACGCCAAGGCTGGCACCAAAGTGACCTCCATTTACAGAAACCACGTCAATAATATACTGACGCAATTCTTTGCAAAGTCGTTCCAGATCGGCCTCACTAAGTTTCTTTAAATCAGATGGGTAGTTAATGTTTTCTAACAGTTCGCCCGCCTTTACTTCCATACTGTAGCAGCGTAAAATTTAAAACCACAAAGTAACTCAATAATATTTAGAAAATATTGTTTGCTACTCTTTTATTTAATATTCCTGTTACAAAATCAATATACGAATAATTTCCGTGCTTGAGAAGCAGCTTTTCTACCATTCAAACTATCTGAACCGGTAATAATCACAGTAAAATGTCAGCTTATCTCAATGCCTTCGAAGAACAGTTTTATAGATGAAATTAAATCTTTATTTTTGAGCCACTTGTGATACAGAATGATACTTTCGACATCAGACTACCCCAGTTTGAAGGCCCATTTGACCTCCTTCTGTTCTTTATTGAGCGGGATGAGCTTGATATTCATTCTATTCCGATAGCAAAGATCACCGACGATTTCCTCGCTTATATCCAACAAATGAACGCATTAAATATTGAACTCGCCAGTGAGTTCATTTTTGTTGCTGCTACTTTAATGCGTATCAAGGCAAGGATGCTACTTCCCAGACCAGATATGGATGAAAACGGGAACGAGATGGACCTGAAACGCGACCTTGTTCAAAAACTGTTAGAATATAAAAAGTTTAAAGCAGTTTCGGAAGAGTTTCGAATACTTGAGGACATGCGGTTTAAACAAGAAAAACGGGGAAATATAGCATCGGATCTTGAACTTATTGCTGAAACCTCCGAGCCGGGTGAAGAACTCTCAACTATAGGGTTATACCGCCTGATGCTCATCTATGATAAAGCAATATCCCGATATAAACAGCGTAGTACCGATGCTACGCATACCGTAGTACAGTATCCATATACTATCGAACAGCAGAAACGAATCATTTCTGAAATGCTCAGGCTTAATAAAAAAATGGATTTTTCAGAGATCGTAAAAAATTCGGAGAATAGAGTACATTTTATATACAACTTCCTTGCAGTTCTGGAAATGCTGCAGCAACAGCTGATATCCATACAGACAGGTCTTGGATTTAATAACTTTTGGGTAACAGAAAAACCGGAACCGGCATTTGAATAATTTTAACAATCAAATACTAATGAACAAAGACAACGTTGTTTTTAAACTCATCGAACAAGAGCAGGAACGCCAGGAAAGCGGCATTGAATTAATTGCATCAGAGAATTTTGTAAGCAAACAAGTAATGGAAGCCGCCGGATCGGTGCTTACAAACAAGTATGCAGAGGGTTTGCCCGGCAAACGTTATTATGGAGGTTGTGAAATAGTTGATGAGGTTGAAACTATAGCTATAGAACGTGCGAAAAAATTATTTGGCGCTGAGTGGGCAAACGTGCAGCCACATGCCGGCGCACAGGCAAACTCCGCAGTTTTTCTTGCACTCCTGAAGCCGGGCGATAAAATCCTCGGATTTGACCTTTCGCATGGAGGTCACCTAACGCATGGCTCTGCAGTAAATTCATCAGGCAAACTTTACTCTCCTCACTTTTATGGCGTAAGTAAAGAAACGGGCTTGATTGATTATAAGAAACTCGAAGAAGTTGCTTTAACTGAAAAGCCTAAACTGATTATATGCGGTGCATCGGCATACTCAAGAGAATGGGATTATAAATTCATTAGGGAAGTGGCTGATAAGGTAGGCGCGCTTGTACTTGCCGATATTTCTCATCCCGCAGGATTGATTGCGAAGGGACTTTTGGACAATCCTCTTCCGCATTGCCACGTAGTTACCACCACTACTCACAAGACACTCAGGGGGCCGCGGGGAGGTATGATCATGCTGGGCAAAGATTTCGAAAATCCTTTCGGGCTCAAAACTCCCAAGGGAGAGACCCGTATGATGTCATCGCTGCTTGATATGGCGGTATTTCCTGGTACGCAGGGCGGGCCGCTCGAGCACATCATTGCAGCAAAGGCTGTAGCTTTCGGCGAAGCACTGAGTGATGAATACGGAGAATACGCGCTTCAGGTGAAAAAGAATGCTGCAGCAATGGCAAAAGCGCTTACCGAAAGAGACTATCAAATTATTTCGGGCGGCACAGATAATCATCTGATGCTGATAGATCTGAGAAATAAAAATATAACTGGGAAAGTGGCCGAAGCTGCCCTTCAGCAGGCGCATATTACCGTGAACAAAAACATGGTTCCATTTGATGATAAGTCACCTTTCATTACCTCAGGGATACGTGTTGGTACTGCGGCAATAACTACCAGGGGTCTTAAGGAAGAGCATATGGTAAAAATCGTTGAATTTATCGACTCGGTTATCACCGACGCCAATAATAGCAGCAAGCTTGAAAGCATCAGAAACGAAGTAAAGTCAATGATGTCCGACTTCCCTTTATATAAATAAACTTTTACCATACAGTTCCGGATTTGGAGGCTCTGAATCCGGAACTAATACCTCTTTTCTTAATACTAACCACTTTTAAAAGGATGCCCTTACAAACTGACCCCGACAAACAACTTTCCGGAAATGTACTTATTGCTGAAGACAATGAGATAAACCGGTTTGTGATGAAAAAACTTTTAAACAAGTGGGGAATCACAAGCGACTTTGCTGAAAATGGTGAAATTGCGATTGAAAAAATAAAAAATGCGCGGTACGACGTCGTATTTATGGATATTCAAATGCCAATTCTGGACGGCATCAAGGCTACCCGAATCATCCGGGGAATGAACAATGGCGAGTTTAAAGATCTTCCAATTATCGCTTTAACCGCTACTGTAGCAAACCAGCAAATCGAGGAAATTATTGATTCGGGGATGAATGATTATATATCAAAGCCGTTTGCCCCCGCCGAACTCTTCGCTAAGCTGGGATCTATACTTTACAAGGAACTTTGAAAATACAGGAATATCGTGATGATGCTTAGAAAAGAAAAAGCCGGTTACCGTGGGGGTATGCCGGCTCTTTCTATCTAAATTAACGCTCTCAATTACTTATACTGTTAAACTCAAAAAAAGTTACTTTATTTTAATAAAAAGTTTAAAAATTTCACAATACACTGATATACAACCAAATACTTTTTACATAGTAAAGGCTATTGCGGCAATACTGATCCTCACTCCCGGAACAGACAGTAAGGTAAGTGCACAAGCTTCAACCGTTGCTCCCGTTGTTATTACGTCATCTACGATCAGTAAGTGCTTCCCTTGTAAGTTCTCCGGCCTTACGATATTAAAGGCACTCGTCATATTCTCCGATCTGAAAAATCTTGATTTTTTGGTTTGAGTACTGGTTGCAAGATTTCGCAATAGCGATTCAGAATCGACAGGAATACCTAATACTGTCGACAAACCGCTTGCAATACGTTCACTTTGATTGTACCCTCTCTTTCTCTCCCTGCTCTTATGTAAGGGGACAGGCACTATAATATCCGGAGGATCGATACTGATAAAGTCTCTGATCTGGTTCCCATAAGTCTGCCCCAGCCAATGTCCAACCTCCGGCTTATGATTGTATTTTAGCTGATGAATCAATTTCTGAACTTTAGAGTTCTGATAAAAGTACAGGCACGCCATTGCATATTCGAACGGAAATCTTCCCCAGAATTGTCGTGCTATTGAATTATCAGGCTGTAAATGGGAATTGGTGTAGGGTAAATGGAAACGGCATTCTGTACATACGACCGATTCATTTTTAACTAGCCCCCGACCACAGGCCGGGCATAATTCAGGAAAGAACAGCGAGACGAAGTCGCCCGCGTAATTCAATACTACATTCATTAATTACATGTCATGCTTTCTCTTTAATGGCCAGCTGACCACATGCGGCATCAATATCTTTTCCCCTGCTTCGCCTCACGTTGGTAATAATCCCCTGCTTCCTTAAATATACTGCAAAAGCTTCTGTCTTATCTTCTCCGGCATTTTGGAAAGAAGCAAACGAAATAGGATTATATTCAATGATATTTACTTTACAGGGCAGGTGCTTACAAAACTTAGCCAGTTCTGCTGCGTCCTGTAATCCATCGTTAAAACCATCGAAAATAATATATTCATATGTAACCGGGTTTTTCGTTTTTATGAAATAGTACTTAAGGGCCTCGGCAAGAGATTTCAATGTATTTTGTTCATTGATAGGCATTATTTCATTACGTTTTGTATCATTTGCAGCATGCAATGAAAGAGCGAGATTGAATTTTACCTGATCGTCGCCAAGCTTTTTGATCATCTTAGCGATGCCGGCGGTCGACACGGTAATCCGTTTTGCCGACATGTTCAGGCCATCTTCTGAAGTAATACGATCAACGGACTTCAGTACGTTAGCATAATTGAGCAACGGTTCGCCCATGCCCATATATACTATATTCGATAGCGGAATGCCGTAATTTTCGCGTGCCTGCTTGTCAATAAGCACTACCTGATCGTAAATTTCGCCCGGGTCGAGATTACGTTTCCGTTCCATATATCCGGTAGCACAAAATTTGCAGGTTAAGCTGCACCCTACCTGGGAACTCACACAGGCGGTCATTCGATCGGGTGCTGGTATCAAAACGCCCTCAATGATATTTCCATCTGAAAGCTTAAATGTATTTTTTATCGTTTTATCGGAACTATATTGGGACTGGTGCACAGTCGCTGCATTAACCGTAAACTGCTCTTTCAGCTTCTCCCGCAAGGCTTTAGGTAAATTGCTCATTTCGTCGAAGTCTCTCGCCGATTTCATCCACAACCAGTCGGATACCTGCTTTGCCCTGAAGCCAGGTTCGCCTGCAGCAATTAAAAACTTCTTTAGCTCTTCAACTGAAAGGTTTCGTATATTCTTTTTTTCAACAACCTCATTCACAGCTCAAAGGTAATTATTATTATTCTGAAAGACGCAGAAGTCGCCCTCTTTTACAATATACAGATATTAAAAAGTCGTTGGGAGGATGTGATGTATGTCTTATATTATTTTGCTTACCCGTCTGACTGAGGGAGATAGTGTCACATACACGACCAAACAAAAAAGGGTAAACAAAACAGCGTAAAATATTGTTTCGGTAAAAACTAAATTTTTTTTAGGTTTGACTAACAGGGGATGATGGGTTTTGGAAATTTCAATTATGGTAAACTATTATTCCGCAGATTACATTCTGCCAGTTACGGGGTCACCAGTCAAGAACGGAACGATTGCAGTTAAGAAAGGTTCTATACTTGAAATATATGAAGAAAACAGTCCTGCTCTGGCTGATAAACAAGTGCAGCGATTACAGGGAGTTATTGTTCCTGGCTTTGTTAACTGCCATTGTCATCTCGAATTATCGTGGCTCCATAACAAGACCCCTAAAGGTTCGGGACTAATCCCCTTCATAAAAGAGGTGGTAAAGACCAGAAGAAAACCGCCTGAGGAGGATCCCGCTGAGGCAATGGAAAGAGCCGACAGGATGATGTATAAAAACGGAATAGTTGCTGTAGGCGATATTTCAAATGTGATTGACTCAAAGGCGGTAAAGCAAAAAAGCCCTATATACTATCATACATTTGTTGAGCTGATAGGATTTGAGCCCGACCGGGCCAAAGACATATTTAGAGCCGGAGCTGACCTTTTTGAAGAGTTTAAGCCATTAAAAGCTTCTGTTGTGCCGCATGCTCCATATTCTGTTTCGCGAAGACTATTCAGATTTATGAGTAAGTTCTGTTGGGAAACAGGAAGTCTTTTGTCTATACACAATCAGGAGAGCGAAGAAGAGAACAAGCTTTTCAGGTATAAAAGCGGAGATTTCCTGGATTTTTACAGGGATTTGAATATTGATATTAGTTTTTTCAAAGCTCAGGCCAGGAACTCTGTACAAAGCTTTATTCCGCTGCTTCCTGAAAAGCAGAAGCTGTTGCTTGTACACAACACCTATACCAGCCTCAAAGATATTTACTTTATTAAGCGATCGGAGCGGGAGGTTACTTTTTGTTTTTGCCCAAATGCCAATCTTCATATTGAAAAGCGATTGCCTAAAATAGAAATGTTTCTTCACAACGATTTCAACCTCACTCTAGGCACAGACAGCCTTGCTTCGAATGATAATTTATGCATCCTTTCGGAACTAAAGACCCTTCATGCGGCTTTTCCATCTCTCGAACTTACAGAAACTATCAAGTGGGCCACAATAAACGGTGCAAGATTCCTTGAGGTTGACGAAAACTTAGGGAGCCTGGAAAAAGGGAAAAAACCCGGACTAAACCTGATAACTAAAATGAATGGGTTGTCGCTGACTCCGGAATCAGAAGTAACGAAATTGGTTTAGGGAACTAGAGTTAAAAGTGAAGAGTGGAGAGTTGAAAGTTATATATGTGTACGTTAAGCTGGGGGTTGTTATATAAAGCTAATTACTGAAGTGTAATTGCCAAAAGCCAACTGCTCAACTGCCAAACCCAAAGCCAACAGCTGAGATATCACTATTTTAGTTAATTTTGCAATTATATTACCTGCAAGGTCTGCGGTCAATTCTTATAGTTTTACAACCATTAAAGAAGAAGTGTAGTAAAGTGAAGCATTTGAATATTACTATAAGCGGGAAAGTGCAAGGCGTTTCGTTCAGGGCTGCAACAAAAGCTATTGCGGATCAGCTTTCGATAAAAGGATTGATTATCAATCAACCGGACGGCACAGTTTATATAGAAGCTGAAGGTGATTCCTTTTCATTAAATTACATGATCGAATGGTGTAACGAAGGTCCCGATAAAGCGGTGATCGAAAAAGTCGAGGTGGTAGAGGGTGAGCTAAAAAACTATCGTAATTTTGAAGTGGTAAAGAGGATAGCAGGCTAAACAGCTGCATGCGAATAAATAACAATCGTTAAATTGTCAACTTTAAAGAAATTTGCCGGACAAACGGCGATCTACGGAATCAGTACCGTTATATCCAGATTTTTAAACTTTATTCTTACCCCTATATATGTCGGTCTATATCCGGCAAAGGTGTATGGGATACTCACAACTTTATTTAGCTGGGCTTCCATTCTTAACGCTATCCTATCCTTTGGCATGGAAACCACGTTTTTTAGATTTTTAAACAAACATGGCAATAAGCGAAAGGTATACAGCAACACTTTTTTTACTGTAGCCGTTGTGGCAGTGGCCTTTACAATAATAGCTCTCTTTGCATCACAGGGTATTGCGCGGTGGATGTACCGTGAAAATGTAGCCAGCCTGGAAGATTACAAGATATTTATAAAGCTTTTCATCTGGATACTTTGTATTGACGCGCTGTCTGTTATTCCTTTTGCGAAATTAAGGGCCGACGGTAGGCCAATAAAATATGCCACCATAAAGCTTATTAATATTTCGTGCTTTGTAGGGATAAACCTGTTCTTCCTTTTTATAGTACCGCTGGCCATTAAGAACGGATGGCCTCTCTCATCCTTCTTTGAGCAATGGTTCAGGCATGCATGGGTCGGGTATGTGTTTATTGCTAACCTGGTAGCAAGTATTGTCACACTGCTGCTGTTGTTGCCGGAACTGCTTCAGCTGACTTTTGACATCGACACCAGGCTTATCAGTGAAATGTTCCTATACAGCTTTCCGGTACTTATTGCTAATCTGTCATTCATAATTAATGAGAATTCTGACAAGCTTTTTCTGGAAAAATTACTACCCGGCGATGTCGCCAGTACGCAGGTGGGTATATACGGCGCCTGCAGCAAAATCGCCATCTTCCTCAGTATTTTTATACAGGCATTCAGACTTGGAGCCGAACCCTTTTTCTTCAGCTACGCTAAAAACCGCAATGCTGGTGAAACGTATGCCAAAATAATGCATTACTTTATAATAGCCATCTCACTGATCTTTGTTGCCCTTGTAGCCAATATAGACCTGTTAAAATATTTCATTCGTTCGCATGATCCTGATCAGCGCATTTTATATTGGTCGGGATTACAGGTAGTACCGGTATTGCTGTTTGGCTATGTAAGCCTGGGCATTTACATGAACTTAT
Source organism: Arcticibacter tournemirensis (assembly GCF_006716645.1). Lineage (NCBI taxonomy): Bacteria > Pseudomonadati > Bacteroidota > Sphingobacteriia > Sphingobacteriales > Sphingobacteriaceae > Arcticibacter > Arcticibacter tournemirensis. Next base: position 353,462 of record NZ_VFPL01000002.1, read on the forward strand.
CTATCTGGTACAAGCTTTCTGATCAAACGAGATACGGTTTATATATTTCGGGTATCGGAGCGATACTGACCATTGTTCTCAACGTTATTTTCATTCCGAAGTACAGCTATATTGCTTCGGCATGGATTTCGCTTTTCACCTACTTCACCATGATGGTACTGTCGTACATCCTGGGACAAAAGAATTATCCTATACCATATAATTTAAAAAAAGCGTTGCTATATCTTATATTAGCCATACTGACGGTAGTGTTATCCTTCAACGTATTTCAGAGGAACATCATCGCAGGAAACGTTCTTCTGGTGATTTTTGCTGCAATAGCATTTTTTAAAGAGCGAAAGGAACTTTTGCAAATTATGGGGAAAGGCAATGAACGTAGTTAACACAACGCACACCCATCTAAAATAACACATGAATATTAAAGTAATTAATCGTTCGGACAACCCAATGCCTGCATACGAAACGATACATGCAGCAGGAATGGATATCAGGGCTTCTGTAAATGAGGAAGTTTGTATTAAGCCATTTCAACGGGTGCTCATTCCCACTGGTTTATACATCGAATTGCCCGAGGGTTACGAAGCACAGATACGACCACGCAGTGGTTTAGCGTTAAAAAATGGAATCACTGTACTCAACTCGCCGGGAACTATCGACGCAGATTATAGGGGTGAGGTAAAAATCCTCCTGATAAATTTGTCAGATACGGATTTCATGGTACAGAACGGCGACCGGATTGCGCAGATGATCATAGCCAAACATGAACAGGCAGAATGGGTACAGGCTGAAATTTTAAATGAAACAACCAGAGGTACTGGCGGTTATGGACATACAGGAGTTTAAAAATGTTTAAAAGAATTCTTATTTTATTATTGCTGCCAATTTCTGTCACCGTTATGGGGCAGGAGAATAAGGTCGTTACTGTAACCGGAGGTGCATTAACCCAGGTTGACAGCAGCAATGTTAAAAAGAATTTTTATTCAGCACTTCAGAAAAAAACAACCGGAAACATCGAGCAGGCGGCTGATTTATTTCTGAATGTTATAGAAACGGAGCCTCACAATGATGCCGCTCTTTATGAGCTCGGGGCTTTATATCATGCTCAAAATAAAGAAACCGAAGCTGAAGACTTTGCCCTTAGGGCTGTTACTGTAAATTCCGAAAACAAATGGTACTGGCTTCTTCTTTCGGACATTTATAAGAAAAACTCGGACGTAAAAAAACTGGTACCCGTGTTTGACGAACTTATAAGACTCGAACCCGAAAAGGAAAACTACTATTTCGATAAAGCCAACGCTTTATCCTTGCTTAATAAAAGTACCGAAGCCGAAGCCGTTTATCAGGAAATAGAAACCCGGTTTGGACCGTCGGCTGTATTGGATGAGGAACGTAAAAGGTTATCGCTTAAAAAAGAGGACCCTTCAACTGCTATCACGAGACTGGAAAAATCGATAAAGAAAGAGCCAAAAGATATAAATAACTATCTCACTCTCGCTGAACTTTATATTAAAACGGGGAAGCCCGGAAAAGCCCATGATTTGTTAAAGAAGGCGCAGAAGGAAGATCCGGACAACTCTTTCGTTCATCTTCTGCTTTCGGATGTTTACCAGTCTGAGGGAAAAACAGCGGAAGCATTCTCAGAAATAAAGAGAGCTTTTGCAGACAATCATTTACCGATAGACATAAAAGTACAAATAATCCTTTCCTATTTTAATCGCATTAAGGACCCTGCAGTACTTTCGGGCGTTACAGAGCTTGCATTAATTACCACTGAGGCTCATCCCGACGATGCAAAAGCACATGCCCTTTATGGAGATGTGTTATTTCAGGGACAAAAACTTGAGGAAGCCAAACAATCTTATAAGAAAGCGCTGACACTCAACAGGAACGTTTATCTCATATGGGCCCAGTTGCTACAGCTTGAGACTGCGCAGAACAAATTTAAAGAAGTGATTGATGATGGAGAGAGTGCAATAGCTTTGTTCCCTAATGAGCCTGACCTCTATTTCTTTTCGGCCACAGCCTATGCACAGAGTAATAATCACGAAAAGGCAGTTGCTTATTTAAAGAACGCCTTAAACCTGAACCCCAAAAAATGGATACAAGAATCGGATATTTATTCAAGCCTTGGAAATTCCTTACACAGCTTAAAGAAATATAAAGAATCGGACGAAGCCTTTGAAAAGTCACTACAGCTAAATCCCGACAATGTCTACACTTTAAACAATTATGCCTATTATTTATCGTTAAGAGGAGAAGGGCTCGATAAGGCTGCAGAAATGTCGCTCCGGTCAAATGAGCTCAAGCCTGATAACGCATCCTTTGAAGACACTTATGCCTGGGTATTATTTATGCAAAAGAAATATGCCGAAGCGCGGATATGGATAGAAAAAGCTATAAAGAACAATAGTAGTAGCGGTATTCAATACGAACATTATGGGGATATTTTGTTCCACCTGGGAGAAAAGGATTTCGCCGTAGAGCAATGGGAAAAGGCAAAAGGTAAAGGCATCAAATCAGTAACCCTTGAAAAAAAGATCAATGAGAAAAAGTTTTTTGAATAAAATAATCATCATCGCAGGAATTGTTGTGGTATTCGGCTGTAAGGCCAGAAAGGAAGCAGCCCCTATCCCTTCGCCAAAGGAGACTGTAAGCTCAGCTAAACCAGTGTCGGCAACCGAAACAGTATTGAAGAATATTTCAACGGGTCAGTTCGACTTTAAAACTCTTTCTTTAAAAGCCAGGGCTGAATTGAGTATCGGAAACAATAACAACGATGTCGGCATGAATATCCGGATCCGAAAAGATGAAACAATCTGGGTGTCGATAACAGCTATTGCCGGACTGGAAGTCGCACGGGCGCTTATTACTCCCGACAGCATTAAGGTAATGAATCGTCTCGAGGGAATTTATACGGCAAAACCGTTTAGCTATATTTATCAATATGCAAACAGGCAAATTGACTTCAAGGCATTACAGGCCCTGCTCGTTGGGAATGCCATTCCAGGGACAGTGTCGGATCGCTCAGACGCCGAGATCCTGGGAAACCAGGTACGGCTAAGCGGCAACCTGTCGGGCATACTTTATAAGCTTACCTTCAATCCCGACAACAAACTTGTTGAGAACAACCTGAAAGATTCGGCCACTGGCAAGGAACTCTTAGCCGGGTACAGCAATTTTCAGGTTATTGCAGGAATGAAGGTCCCTTCCAGTGTCAGACTTAGCTCTGCGGCACAGAATAAGAGCGTTCTTATAGAGCTTAAATACAATTCTGTATCAATGAACGAGACTATTGAATTCCCTTTCAGTGTTCCCAAAAGATTTCAAGTAAACTAACCGGCGCGCCGGGCTGAATTGAGAATTCGGAAATCAGTTTTCGGTATTTTTATCTAAGTTTGTCTCCATGAGTTTGATTAGGCTATTTCTTTGTTTTGCATTCCTGATTATTGGCGGAAGCGTTTTTGCACAAAGCAGTTCGGAGCTTAAACGGCGCAAGGAGGCATTGACCAGAGAGATTGAGATGCTGAGGCGATCGCAGAGTAAGGTTGCCAGCAGCAAGCGTCTGTCGCTAAAACAAATTAATGCGCTCAATGCACAGATCAGATTAAGAGAAGAAAAGATCCGAACCATTAATTCAGAAATAAGGTTGCTCGACAATCAGATTTCAGAGAACACGAATACGGTTAGATCACTTCAGAGCCAGTTAAAAAAACTAAAGAAGGAATACGCTGCGATGGTGCTTTTCGCTTTTAGAAACCAGAGCGCCTACAGCAAACTGATGTTTATTTTTGCTTCAAAGGATTTCAACCAGGCTTATAAGCGGCTAAAATATCTTCAGCAATTCGGGGATTACAGGCAGAAACAGGCTCAGTATATTGAACAAACACAAAAATCACTTGGAGCCAAAATTGTAGAACTTGATCATAACAAACGGGAAAAAAGCACCTTGCTTAGCGATCAGCAAAATGAAAAGTCAACGCTGGGTAAAGAAAAGAACAATCAGTCGGTTCAGTTAAGCCGGTTAAGCAAACAGGAAAAGCAACTGAGACAGGAACTACTGCAAAAGCAAAAAGAAGTGGCGCGCCTAAACCGGGCTATCCAAAACGCCATCAATAAAGAAATTGAAGAAGAACGGCGAAGAGCTGAGGCTGCGGCCAAAGAAGCTGCAGAAAGAAGCGGAACAACGGCTAAACCTGTTGCGAGCGGATCGGGTGTTCTTGCAGCTACGCCTGAAGCAGCTCGTCTCTCCTCTGATTTCCTTAGTAACCGTGGACGACTGCCATGGCCTGTAAGTGTCGGGACTATTGTTGAACGCTTTGGAAATCACGGATATGGCGTAAACGTTACGGTTGAAAATAACGGCGTGGATATTAAAACCAGCGAAGGAGCTACCGTAAGGGCAGTATTTTCAGGGGAGGTTCGGTCTGTTTATAACATTGGAGGCCAATATGCAGTGCTTATCCGTCATGGTGAGTATTTTACAGTATACTCTAACTTACGGACAGTGAGCGTATCGAAAGGCCAGAAAGTAGCCGTGAAGCAATCCATAGGCACAGTAATTACCGACCCGGTAGATGGCACAACTCAGCTGCATTTTGAAGTGCGGAAGGGCGCGTTGCCGATGAATCCCGAAGGCTGGCTGGCGAATTGAGTTTATGGATATCCGATAAAATAATATTCAACCATTAGCGTTTTAAATACTTATATTTGTATTGATTAACTTAATAGCAAGTCGATGTTGGATTCAATATTGTTATTTCTGAATATGGGTGGACCGGAAATGATGGTGGTATTATTTGCCATCCTGTTGTTGTTCGGCGGCAAAAAGTTACCGGAGTTGGCCAGAGGTCTTGGAAAGGGTATGCGCGAATTCAAAGACGCATCAGAAGGTGTGAAACGTGAAATAAATCGCAATATCAACGCAGTAAATGACGATCTCAGTGTTGATCTTGATAGTAAGCCTTCAGAGGCCCAGAAAAACGAAACTGAACAATCACATATAAATTCATAAATATGTTAAATAGCATTTTACTTATAGCAGGGTTAGGAGCTCCTGAAATCATTATTATTCTCGTTGTTATCCTGCTATTATTTGGGGGACGTAAGATTCCGGAACTGATGCGCGGACTAGGACGCGGCGTGAAGGAATTTAAGGATGCCAAAGACGGTGATTCTTATAAAGAAGGCGATCGACGCGAGTAGTACTCTTCTGAAAACTAGTTTTTAAATAATCTATTAAGCCCCATACATTGCGATTTTGCACTGTATGGGGTTTTTCCATTTCACAGAAATATGTACCTTCACGGCATGGAACATCATTCGTCCCTAAGCGTTGTACAGGCAGGAATCAGAGAGGGTAAACTTAACTTAAGAAACCTTGCGGAAGAATACCTGCAAAGGATTGAGGAGCTAAAGCATTTAAATGCGTTTATTGAAGTATTTAATGATGAGGTACTGCAAAAAGCTTCTGAAATACAGGAAAAGATCCTTGCTGGTAAAGGTGGAAAGCTGGCTGGCTTAATTATAGGAATAAAGGATTTGATCTGCTATCGTCAGCATGGTGTTTCTGCCGGATCCCGAATACTTAAAGATTATGTTTCGGTATTTTCATCCACTGTCGTTGAACGCCTGTTAAAAGAAGATGCCATTATTATAGGAAGACTGAACTGCGACGAATTTGCCATGGGAGGATCGAACGAAAACTCCTGGTTCGGGCCAGTAAAAAACCATGCCGACAATACCAAGGTTTCTGGTGGTTCGTCGGGCGGCTCTGCAGTTGCTGTTCAGGCCGGTCTTTGCATGGCCGCATTAGGCACTGATACCGGCGGATCGGTACGTCAGCCAGCCTCTTTTTGTGGTGTTGTAGGCTTAAAACCTACCTATGGCCGCGTATCACGACATGGTATTGTGGCCTATGCGTCATCGTTCGACCAGGTGGGCCCACTGACCCACTCTGTTGAGGATGCGGCACTTATTCTGGAAGTTATCGCGGGGCACGACGACTACGACAGTACTTCTTCTACTTTACCGGTACCCGCCTATTCAAAGAATCTCAACTTTACTGGCAAAAAGCGAATTGCCTACCTTCCGGAGACCCTGCAAAGTGAGGGCCTGGATCCGGAGGTAAGGGCGCTGACTGAAGCGACTATACAGAAACTAAAAGACGAAGGACATATCGTTGAACCTGTTTCATTTCCGTATCTGGATTATGTAGTGCCCACGTATTACATTATTACCATGGCAGAAGCTTCTTCAAACCTCGCACGGTACGACGGGGTACATTATGGCTATAGAAGTCCGAACGCCGTCGACCTTGAATCAACCTACAAAAAGTCGAGATCGGAGGGCTTTGGAGCAGAAGTTAAACGCCGCGTTATGCTGGGCGCTTTTGTTTTAAGCGCCGGCCATTACGATGCCTTTTACGGCAAAGCTCAGCGCGTGAGGCGACTTATACGTGAGAAGACAGAAGAAATTCTGAATGATTACGATTTTATCATATTACCTACCTCTCCCGGGCCAGCTTTTGGATTAGGTGAAAAAACAGATGATCCTGTAGTTATGTATCTGGCAGATATCTTCACGGTACAGGCGTCGCTTGCCGGAATTCCTGCGATCTCACTTCCATTAGGCAATAATACCCAGGATCTGCCGTTAGGAATACAACTGATTGGAAAACGATTTGGCGAGCCGGAATTGCTGGCTTTTTCAAATTACCTTATAGATGTAACTAAAAATCAGTAATTTAGTATAAAAGGGGAAATCATTTTAACCTGCCTTCGGGCAAAAGAATTAGTATGATGAGAAAAACTACGGCCTCGGCCCTGTTTTTGCTCGCTGGGATGATCACAATATCGTTCTCATCGACAAGCATGGCAGCTACCGGCAGCAAACAGCTATCACAAACAACGGGAAACAATACTGACTCACTAAATTATAAACAATCCCTCCAAATTATTCAGAATAAAATTCCGCTTACGTATAATGAGTACGTTCAAAGGTTCATAGACAGCTATACCACTTCGCAAAAGGCGCGGTTTTCAAAAATGCTGGGACTTTCTAAATATTACTTCCCCATTTATGAAAAAGTATTCAAGGAACGGAATGTTCCTGAGGAATTAAAATATATTTCGGTAATTGAATCATCGCTTAATCCCGATGCCGTCTCGAGAGTGGGAGCAACCGGCCCATGGCAATTTATGTACGGGACTGGAAAAATCTACGGCCTGACAATAGATGATTGGGTAGATGAGCGTAAAGATCCTGTAAAGGCATGTAATGCCGCTGCCAGCTACTTCCTCGACTCTTACTTCTTGTATGACGACTGGCTTCTCGCTATTGCATCCTACAACTGCGGTCGAAATAATATAAAATGGGCGATAGCAAAGGCAGGCGGTAAAAAAGACTTTTGGGCCATACGGGAGTATCTTCCGGTAGAAACGCGCAATTATGTACCGGCGTTTATTGCTACGGCTTATGTAATGACTAATTACTGGAAGCACAATATTAATCCGTCGGAGCCTGATTTTAACATTAACACCGACGTTATTACAGTGAACGCCGCCGTTTCGCTAAAAGATATAGCCAGGGCTGCTAATATTAGTGAGGAAGAGCTAAGTATTCTGAATCCCTCTTTAAAAAAACCGATCATCAACGGCAGCGTAAAAGATCCCAAAAACCTCATTATCCCCGTTACGAAGCAACTTTCGTATAACACTTTATATGAAGTACTGAACGGTGCCTGGGATGGCAAAGCAAGCGTTATGAACGCTTCATATAGTGCTGAGGGGAGCCGTGGCGGACAAATAAGTCATAAAGTAAAACCCGGTGAAACAATTCTGGATGTCGCCAATCAATACGGCACAGAAGTCCAGGACATAAAAGTTTGGAACAATCTAAAGACATCTGCAGTTGTACCCGGACAGGTTATAAAAATATTATCCCCTAAGATCACTCCCTCTGTTGTGAAGAAAGAGAGCACTACCGGCAATGGTTACATTACTTATGAAGTAAAGCAGGGCGACACACTTTCCTCAATAGCGCAAAAGTTTGACGGAGCCACTGAAGAAGAGATCAGGGTGATCAATCAGCTCAAACATGCCTCAGCTGTTAAGCCGGGGATGATCCTCAAAATAATGGGAGGCTAATTTTACTGTACAGGCGTAATAGTAAGTTCTACCCTTCTGTTTTTTGCACGGCCTTCAGGAGTACGATTGTCGGCAATAGGCTTTGTATCGCCGTATCCGGTTGTACTTATACTGCTTTCCGTAAGACCATGGCTTACTAATGTTGCTTTTACAGATACGGCTCTTTTTTCGGAAAGCCATTTATTATACTCCGGGGTTCCAGTTTTATCAGAATGTCCTTCTATCACTATTTTAACGTCTCCCTGCTGCTTGATCACCTCAGCCAACTTCTTAATATCTGCCTTCGCCTTCTCTGTAAGATAGGATGAATTAGTCGGAAAAAGAATCTCTGAATCAAAAGTGACTTTTATACTCTGTTCAGATCTTACAACCTGGGTATTGGGAAGTTTATTACGATAGGCATCATACTGAACATCACTTGCAGGCTGCGAAGCAACTGAACTATCAGCGATATTTTTTTTGCTTTTGCATGAAAGCAGCACCGTACAAGTAACAAGCACTGCATAAAAGAAGGGTCTTATCATGAGTAAATTGTGTGTTAAAGATGACAGATACGGGTAAAGATATAAATTTTCGCGTTATTCGCTTCTGAAACCAAAGGTGTACGTAGAGCACCAGCGATTGTAATCTGCCTTTTCCGCCGGCGCTATGTTAATAACCTTTATCATCCAGTCGCCAGAGCGGTTAAGCTTAATATAAATCTTGCCGTCTTCGTCGCTGATGCTTTCAGACGGAAAAACAGTACCATTAAGTGTCTTGGTGTATACTTCGGCCCTGATCTTAGCTAAAGGTTTCCCTTTAAACAATATCTGCGCAGTCAAATCCTCTCCATATTTCAATTTATACGGGTTCTGAAGCAGCACAAGTTCCAGATCGTGTCCCGTTTTTTCACTATATTCATTACCCGAAGGCTTTGCTGCCATCAATAAGGTCTTCAAAGCGAATATGTTGTTTATACTCATCTCCTCTTTATCACTCACTTTTCCAGACAGCTCTGGAAACCCTTCATCTGATAGTTGCCTGATAACATCTTCTCTATCTATTTCAGATTCGGATAATTCCTTTTTTGCGGTCACCATACATAATCCAGAGTTGTTCAGCTGAACCGATAAATGGCTCTCGGCGTCCTTATTCGCAGAAAGAAGGTTTATGGGTTTTCCACCGGCATATAAAGATGCGTCAGCAAGCTGTGAGACAGGTAATTTCTTCGCTTTAACGGTGTCGAACCCTTTCCCGTAAAAAACTCCAACATCTGTCATCTGCCCCTTTTCAGGAAAAAATCCGCCAGGCATGAGGTAATAGCTTTGCGCATTAAGCAGATTAAACGAACATGTCAGTAACAACGAGCAGATCAGGTATTTCATATTATATTTTCTATCCTCAAACTTACAAAGTTTATCAGGCGCATAAAACTCAATCTAATATTATTTTAGTTAAAAAGCGTTAATATTTACACTAGAGTTATACTAAATTGAGCCAGAACGCACAGTATGAACTTTTTACTATACAGCGGTGTCCTGTTTTACAGGTAAAACCCGTCAGTCCGCCCCGCGCTTATTCGTGGCACGGAATTTATTTATCTAAGTAGATATTCTACGATATGAAAAAGACAGGAATAGTGCTGGGAGCCATTATAGCAATTATTCTCTTTATAATTTCATGTGATAAGCTCAAGTCGGACCACCCGCAGGCAAGTATCGAGATGCCTGGGGAGAAGACATTAAGTGCAACTGACATTCAGGCGTATGCCGATTCTGTGAATCTTCTTCTTCCGCAACTTGAAAAGCAGGAAAGCCTGGTCTATTCATTACGGGATTATTCATTTCAGGTAGCTAAATATACGGAGAACGGAAAACCACTTTTATTCGTCGAAAAGGGGAGAAATGGAGAGTCGGGAATTATTGAAAAGATGTTCTATATTAAGGACGGCAAGCTCCTCCTTTATTCTGAGATGAATAAAACAACACATTCAAATTCGGAGCCCATCACTCTCACTAATATTTATTTCAGGAATAATATTGCTTTTTATGCGGAACAAAAAAAGGCAAGTTCGGAAGCCACACTAAAAACTGCCGCCTTCAAAAAGGCTGAACCCCAACACAAAGAGTTGTACAGCGATCTCAAACACATGGAAGATGCGTTAAAGCAAAAAGGTAAATTCGATCTGGTATTTGATGGTATCACAGAATACCCCAAAGCACGGTATTTAATAATGAGCAAAAATGAGTATAACGCATATCGTGCAGTTATTCGTGTGATAAAAACTGACGACTTCATCCGCGAGCTATCAAGCAATCCTTCAAGATATACCGGCTCTAAGCTTGATATCGACTGGACGACGAATAACGATGATGAAATGGTTTACGTAAACGGCCGTATAAAACGGGATTAAGCCTGCAAAGGGTAAACTTCGGCCATTGGATTAAAAAGGTATAGTCTTCCGGTATGTATCTCGAGGCAACGGTAACGTTTCCTCAGAAGCGTTTCCTTCTGGAACGTTCTGCCGTCCTTTAACCTGAATACCGTCTTAAAGGGAAGGCTCTCTACAGTGCTCGAGGCACTTTCTTTGTCGTATTTTTTCAATGCTCTCAAAAGAGTAATATTACTACAGCTGGACGCGGAAGGATTTTCAAGATAGGATACGATAGCGAACCTGAGATCTTCAGGAAAAATGTGACTATCGAAGAACGGCTGCATCATCCTTTTAAAGTTCTTCTTCCATTCAGTACCATGCGGCTTCACCCGCCCCTGATGTTCCTTCCACGTTAAAAGATGAGCAAATTCATGCACTGTAGTGACAAGGAATGCATAGGGATTAAGATCATAATTAACTGATATGCGATGCCCCTCTCCCTTTTGCGGTGGCCTGTAATCACCAAATCTTGTATTTCTCGCCTTCGATATCTTAAAATCACATTTAAAATAGTCTATCCAACGCGAAATTAAGGGCGCCGCACCGTCCGGAAGATATTTTGAAAGAATCTTCACTTTATCCATAAAAAGCAGAATTACTTTAGAAGGTTAAAGACTATAAAGCTTGCAATATAAGCGAGGGCGGTCATATAAGCAAACTGAATAAGAGGCCATTTCCAGCTTTTTGTTTCCCGGTAAACCACAGCCAGAGTACTCATGCATTGCATGGCAAATGCATAAAAAATCATTAACGAAAAGGAGGAAGCAAGGGTAAATACGGGCAACCCTGTTTCAGGGTTTCTGGCCTGCCTCATCTTATCTGTCACCGACGAAATATGCGAATCATCATTATTTACACTATAAATTGTTGCCATGGTACCTACAAATACTTCGCGTGCAGCAAAAGAGGTTATAAGGGCGATGCCGATCTTCCAGTCATAACCAAGCGGCACTATGGCAGGTTCAATAGCTTTCCCTATTACACCGGCGAATGACGTCTCGAGCAGTTCTGAAGAACGATGCAGCTCGAGTTCATCCGGACTATACTTATTAATGTATTCAGCAGAACTATATTTCTTTTCGATGGCAGCATGTTTTCCCGGCGGACCATATGTTGCCAGTACCCACAGAACAATTGAGATGGCGATAATCACCTTTCCTGCCTCGACAACAAAGGTTTTAACCTTTTCATACATGGTAAGTAATACGTTATCCCAGCGCGGCAACCGATACACAGGGAGCTCCATAATAAAATAACCCTTCTCGCGCGCCCGCAACAGATATTTCATCACCCAGGCTACAAAAATGGCCGTTATTATACTGATAACATACATTGCCATTAAGGCAACACCTTGCAGATTGATTAGTCCGGCCACCTTCTTATCCGGTACTACAAGAGAGATTAGTACGGTATAGATTGGAAGCCTTGCCGAACAACTTACCAGGGGAGTAACCATGATCGTTATCATCCTGTCTTTCCAGTTCTCAATATTCCGCGTACTCATAATCGAAGGCACAGCACATGCCAGCCCCCCAATCATAGGAACAACAGACTTTCCGCTCAGGCCAACCTTACGCATGACCTTATCGAGCATAAAGGTTACTCTCGACATATACCCCGTATCCTCCAAAACAGATATAAAGGCAAAAAGGATAGCTATCTGCGGAATAAAAACAAGCACACCACTCAGACCCGCAATAACTCCATCGGTAAGCAGGTCGGTAAGTACGCCAGGAGGCAGAACATTATGAGCTGATTCGGTAAGCCAAACGAAAAGAGATTCAATTAACGACATTGGATATTCCGACCACGCAAAGATCGATTGAAATATCACAAACAATAAAACGAAGAATATAAGGAACCCCCATACTTTATGCGTAAGAACTTTATCTATTTTGTTACTTACTGTTTCGCTTACAGCATTCGTCTCCTGCCTAACCGTCTCCTTAAGTACGCTGTTAATAAAATTATACCTTTCTATTGTTTCAGAAGCCTGCGCTTTCTGAGAATGAAAAGAAAACTCCTGTTCTATCTCTTCAATCCGGTCACTTTCCTGACTGGATAAGAACCGAAGGTTTTCATGCTGATGAGCAAGCTGAAGCGCGGCATAGGGATGGTCAATCAGCAGCTCCTCCTGTATTTTACTAATCAGGCCAGGAGCTATCGACTCCACTTTTATCGTTTCATTCTGAAGCGGGATTGCGGAAGAAAACTGGATTGCTTCTTTCAACTTTTCAATATTCTCACCCTGACGTGCCGATATCGGAACTACCTGTACTCCCAGGCGTGTCGAGAGCGCATCTATATCGATATGAGTGCCTGATTTCCTTGCCAGATCCATCATATTCAGCGCAATGACCACCGGAATCTTCATATCCGCAACCTGTGTGTAAAGCAACAGGTTTCGTTTAAGATTAGAAGCGTCGGATACAATTATGACAAGATCAGGATGAACGTCGTTGTTTTTGTCGGCGAGAACCTCGAATACAATAGTCTCGTCTTTACTTTTAGGATATAAGCTATAAGTTCCGGGCAGGTCGATGATCACGGCATTCCGTCCATCGGAAAGCCGGCAGTTTCCGGTTTTTTTATCAACAGTGATACCGGGAAAATTCCCGATCTTCTGATTCAAACCGGTCAGAATATTGAATAAAGTAGATTTCCCTGTATTTGGATTTCCGACTAAAGCAACTTTCAGATCACCGTTCACCTATCACTAATGTAATATAATTGTCGAAGCTTCCAGCTTGCGGAGGCTCAACTGATAACCGGAAACAGTAATGGCCATTGGATCGCCCAGAGGAGCAAAGCGCTCAACTACAATAGACTCTCCAGGGAGACAACCCATTTCCATTAATTTGATTGACATTTCAAGATCAGTAAATTCCTTAATAATCCCAGTTTGTCCTGGCCTCAGTTGTGATAGCTTCATAATTTTCAAACTTCACAAAGATAACCCTTATTTGTAATAAATCCAAATAAGAGCAGTGAAGAAAAAGGATTTATAAATACACTTTCTCCTGAGGTGTCTGCAGACCTTCAAACTTATAAAAATGAGGACAATTGCATTTTTTACGAAATATTCCGCATGAACCCAGGCCCAGCAGCATTATCGCGATCGTTAAAAGTTTAAACAGATTTCGCATTTTGTGTTCTATGTAGAAAAATATAACTGAAGATTCCCATGCCAACTCCCGTGACATCACAAAAGAAATCCCACCAATCAGCAGATCTATAGGTAAATACTTTCAATTGCAACAATTCAATCAACGCCCCGAAAGCCGTTGCAATCAGGAAAATTTTCAAAACACTTAGTATACGAAACGAATAGCTGTTTTGTTGCCTGATTTTGCCATAGAACATGAAAACCGTCAACACAAAAAAGAAGCCAGTATGAACCAGCTTATCGAAACCTTCAAACACCGGTACCCCACCAGTGCTATCCATAGGTATATCGCATAGGATGAGCACCAGAACAGCCCAAATAATGGTCAGGTACTGGTGCTTTAAGGTATTAGTCATTAGAATCCTACCTGTGCTTTATATTCTTCTGCAGACAGCAATGTTTCAATATCAGATACCGAGCTTACCGATACTTTTACCATCCATCCATCTCCATAGGGGTCCTGATTTACCAGCTCCGGAGCAGAATCAAGAAGACTATTGATTTCAAGTATGGTTCCTGTTACCGGCATAAACAGGTCAGACACTGTCTTCACGGCCTCAACGGTTCCAAAAACCTCATTGTGGGGCACTTCCTGACCCACTGTATTGATATCTATATAAACAATATCGCCTAATTCGCGCTGGGCAAACTCTGTAATTCCAACATAAGCTTCGCTGCCTTCTAAACGGATCCATTCGTGATCCTTGGTATACTTTAAGTCAGGGGGAAAATTCATGATACTTTTTGCTTCAAAAATACTGTTATCAAAGGATTTGAGCAAGGAAAATCCGGCACTTGCCGTAATAAGCTTTCAGCAGTCAGCAATCAGCAGTCAGCTTTTGGAAATCAACAATTCGCAGACTACTCATAGTACACCTGCAACACACAACTTGTCTTAATACCTGATACTCGCCCGCAACACACCTCCGGCCACATTCAACCACTTTGTGTCTTGATAACTGTGTCTTGTATCTTGCTACCTCATACTTGCCCTCACAACTCACATCCTGCAACACACAACTTGTCTTGATACCTGATACTTGTATCTTGATACTTGCCCAACTCACCTCCTGTCACATGCGATCACTTTGTGTCTTGTGTCTTGATACTTGTGTCTTGATACTTGATACTTGTATCTTGATACCCGATACTTTCCCGCAACACACCTCCTGCAACCCGCAACTCACTTCCCACAACACACCTCCTACTGAATCATAAACCTCAGGTTAATACCAAAGTTACTATAAGAAGTGTTAAACGTTTGAGAGGTATAAGGCTTCGTGATATTGCCGTCATAGAAAAGGCGGAGGTTCAAGCGCTGGTTTAAAATATAATCTACTGAAGGACGAAGCGTTATGTTTTTAGCTCCCGATGATACCTCTGCGTCGTCAACATCAGCCCTGTAGATCACCGTCTTGCGATCGTCGACGGCAACATCGACCTTAAAATTAACGTCGTTCTTAAGCTTCCGTCCGTTGAACAATCCGAATGGAAAGCGGAACTGATTCGTGCGGTATCCAAGCCCGAATACAAGTCCGTTTTCGCTTTGCTGGGCAAGCTGACTATTTGCCAGACTCAAGCTCAGAGCTCTCGTTTTACGGTATTCAAAATTTGCAGTAACATTGTTCTTCATCCTGAAATCTACACCAAATAGCGGAACAAACTGTTCAAATAACGTCACCTGCGAGAATTGATAATACGGAAGAAAGTTCCCCTTGGCGTCTTTTACGCTTACAAAGCCATTGGTTTCTCTGAACCGCGTCAATGAATTAAATCCGTTTACATTATATGTAGATCGATAAGTATGCGTGATATCAAAAGAGGCGAACAAGTCGCTGAAGAGATCATACTTCGTAAGTCCGTTATACGAAATCCTCCAGTTAGGCACCGGAATCTTCGGAAAACGTTTCAGACTTATGGTATGAGGATCGCGACCTGAATAAGCGGCTATAAACGACGCAACCACGACATCCTGAGAGTTCTTCCCGTAGCCATCGGCATAGCCATCCTGCTCTCCGTTCGAGTTGGGATTAATAGCCCCAAGCCTTTCCGATATGATCTGCCGGTTCCGTTCAAAGGTTCTGAAAAGGTTCGATTTGCCATCCCCCGAATCCTTAAATGCTGTGCGTAACGAAAAATATGAAATGCTAAAGTCGCCTGTAGTAACCGGGCTCTGGTTTTCAAATTCACTACTTTCACCGTTAAACCTGAAATTGGTCGAATAGTTAAAACTCTGGCTTTTCATAGCAGTCAGCTCGATCGTTAAATCACGTATCGGCTCAATTCTGCCGCGGAGGTTAATATCTTCTTTTCTGGTAGTAATATATAACTGGTTCAGCAGGCTGTCGCGGCTGATCCAGCCCCTTTCAATAGCCTTCCATCGAATATCTTTCTGGCTTCCGAACACAAATCCCCAGCCTGGAGCATCAGCATCGAAATCATATCCAAACAAATTCGTCTTCGGAAGATACCCGGGCAAAAAGGTCCCCTCCGTGCGGGTATAAGCTCCTGTAATGCTTTTTATACTGGTTAAGGCATTTACCAGAAACGAACTGCCGTCAGCACCTGCGCGTCTTACAAATCCGAATTTATTATAAAGGCTTGTAAAATTCAGCGTAGGATTCAGCTGAATGGTGCGCGTATTCTGAATAGTGTTGCCCAGATCAATAGTTGGATCATTAAGCGTTGCCAGCGGTTCCGTTCGCCAGTTAAAGGTAGTACCATATCTCGCAATTACATTTGTCCAGCTTAGCCCGGGGATCTTATTGATCGGAAGTGTATAGTTTATATTAAGATTGTGGCTGTAATCTGTCGTACGGCCCAGTTTCTTCAGATTCTCCCATACAGTATCGCGTGCAAGTCTATCCATCTTTCCCTGCGGCTCGTCTATCACAGAGTAATTGGTAGCATTAAAATCAATTTGCATAGAACGTGTGAGATTCCAGCTGATGCCATAAAGACGACTCATCTGGAAGTTTTTATTATAGGTCGTTCTTATAAAGTTGTCAGGACTGTTATCACGAAGTGTATTTTCAGAATACAACCTGTCGACATCAATCCTGAAATTGATCACCGAAGGCATTAAGTTAAAATTAAAGTCACGCAACAATGCTAAAACATTCGACTTGATAATCTTTGCAAAAGGTGCATAGTTCTTAGGCTTTCCATTATAATTGTAAGCGAGCCCGGCCCTGTAAGTTTTCTGCAATGACAGTTCATTGATAAAGTCACGGTGATCATACTCTGTGAAAGCGTAACTCGCACTGAAATTCTCTATATCCCACAGATGACTCTTTTCTTCTGGATCCGTTCTAATCTTTCTCACGTTGGTAAAATTGATACTTCTCCGCTGTGTATAATCATCGACTATATGATGTATCGAATCCCGTTTAGCTTTTGAAAGATTTGCCAGGCTGTATTCCAGCTCAATATCCTGCGAGCGGGGATCAAACTGTGGGATACTCCTCTGCGAAGAGAAGTTAAAAAACATCGGAATCTTTATCCCCGACCGTTCAGGAAAGAACTTACCCAGTTCCACATTAGTCGACAGATCAAAGAAGCGGTCATCCGAACGGTTTCGTTCGCTCACCCGTTTGTCAATAGAACCAAATCCCACAGTACTTTTGCTACCCGAAACAGTGACATCGGCAAAATCAGCAAGCTTAGCATTCATCCGGGCTGTTGCCGCCCATCCCCCGCGTTCATCGAACTCGGTAAGCCGAAGCTCGTTAAACCACACCTGCGCACTTTTATCAAGTCCGTCGTCTCCGGCTGGTGTTGCGTCATTACGCAAAGGATTGCGAACACCAAGCATGTACACGCGCACTTTGCTCAGATCGGGTTGTCCCATTACATAAATAGTATTATCACCATCCTTGTATGCAAAGGGCTTGTTCTCCGGCCACATCGCCTCATTTCTTGCAGCCTTGGCCATCTGCAATTTTTTAAGTTCAAGGTCAAGCTTATTTTTATCCGGCCATATTGAATAGGGATCCGCCGTACCGGGACTGGTAACTTTCAATGGAATTTCGTACTCATAATAATTATCCCTTGAATCGGCACCAAGCCGGATGATTGCATGAACATCATTGTCTCTTATTTGTTCCCCTTCAGCATGGATAAACATTTCGAGCTTTTTATACGACCTGAAGTCGTTATAGCTATTCTTAAACGCCGCACGGGAATAACCGTCGCGAAGATTTGAAACAGCCACAGCGAGTGATTGCTCGTTTTGCTGCGTTTCGCCCCTGTAATTACTCAGATCTCGCTCCCTTTCAATACCGGGGGGAACAACATATGGAATGGGAGATCTTTTTCCATTCTCTTCAATATTGATAGCGCTAACATCCAGTGTAGAATTATCCGGCGTGCGGGATCCTAAAGCCGGATCAACGATCACATCCTGCGACTGGTTAGAAGCGTTATACCTCCGCCACTCACCTCTAACCAACTGAAGCCGGCCCATGCGAAGCACTGCGGTATCAGCGAAATTGGTCATAAACATCCTGATAAACCGGATGGATTTAAAGTCTTCAATGTTGCCTATTTTTCCCTGGAACTGCGATATAGGAATCCTTAACTGATACCATGAAACCTGCTGGGTGCTGCCATTCGCCAGCTTCACGCTGGAGGTAACTTTATCGGTGATAAAATTCTGACCGACAACCATATCACGTGGACGAATAGAGACTTTATATTCGTAAAACTCGTCGGTAAGCGACATATTATTATCACGGTTCACGTCCTCCCCATCAGGAAGAGGAGTCGCTGCTGAATTTTCTACGCCGGTTTCGGCAAGCGACTGAGCTGAAGTTTTAGAGTTAGATTCCGTGCCGTTATATCTTTCATAGCGCTTCAGTATTCCCGCATTACTATTTTCGATATCACCTCCCCTGAAATAGCGATAGTTATCAGACGACGGGTCATTGTTTATTTCTTCAGCAGCCTGCGAACTAAGCTGTCCCCGTACCTGGTTAAGGAAACCCGAAAAGTGCTGGCGCTCGTCGGCGTCGGTCAAACCCTCAAGTCCGGCATCCTGAAATTGTCTGGACTGCGGATTATTATCAAAAGCCTGAATTACCGGCTGAAGCTTAGGCACTCTGCCCCATACGGTCTCGTCGGTGCGCGAAGGGTCGCCATCCGGAGCAAGTCCGTTCTCCAGCGATTTCCTGCCATCTTTTAAGATATCTTCCGAGATATTTCCAAGGTTAAAATACAGATCACCTCCCGGTGAGTCAGGCTTATATATAAACGGATCGAGTACCCAAAACTCTATAAATTCAATATTGAGCGCTTCAAAATCGGTCGTCTCTAACTTTCGAAATATTCCACCCCAGCGATTCTTAGGATTAGAGAGTGTTCCATCGGGATTCACTCCTGATGTCGTATAATTATAAGGCCCCCTTACATTCGGATAATAAGTAAGATCCAAAGTAGGCAGTGTTAATGGCTGGCCGGTAACCGATTGTTTCAACGGAAACACCTCCTGCTCAAGCACTTCACGTACATAGTGGTTCGACTGCTCATTGCGATTGTTGCGAATGTTGGCTGGAGCAAGCGAGTTATTCCTGTTAAAAAATATCGGATCTATATTATAGAATGCAAGCCGGGCACGATTATACCCGTATGCAAGATCATTGCTTAATGCCGCCTCTGGAAAGAGATTGTTCGACGTAACGGGAGTACCCGAGATTTGCCAGGCGACAGCACTTTTTAGATCAATAACCGACCTGCTGCCCTCGAAATCATCCAGATAACTCACCCCATTCTTGCTGCCCGCGAAGTTCAGCGAGCGGGGATGTCCGGGAATAAGATTTGCAAACTCACCCGAAAACGTCAAAGAAGAGGGTTCCTTCGTTTCGATAAAAGGGATCTTATCTACCAGTCGTGTCAACAGTCGCGAGTCGGAACTGTAATTGGCATCCAGCCCCCACATGGTATTCGAGATCGGCTCTTCTCCAATGTTCACCTTGGCTGTCAGTGGCTTCTCCGTGAGGTTCATGATTGTACCTCCCAGGTTTAGCTTATTGTTCACCCTGTAATCCAGGTGAGTTCCAAAAAGCGACCGCTGCTGAAGGCCAAAAAGTTCACTATTTTCCAGCTTAATCCGAATAGGCTGACCTGAATTGAGCAGAGCCTGATTGAGTATCCGCACACGGCCAATATTGTAATCCACCGTAAAGTCTGTACCTTCCACCAAAGGCAGGGTTCCCGCTGTTACCTGCACGGATCCCGCCGGAATATTAATCGCGTTTAACTGAAACTCCGATCCTACTTCCGATTGATAAGTGCCGCGGATAATATAACGGTTGAGACCAGGATATAACTGCTGGGCGTCAGCCCTTGTAAGGTCGTACAGCTGCTGGAAAACATATTTATCTCTTAAGTTCGTTTCAGATGGATTGAATTTCGCCGCCAGATCAGAGCCGAAGGGCTCCAGCAGCGGAAATGTGATCCTCCCGTTCAGGGGATCTATTGTGATGCCTTCTATAAAATCAAAATAACCATCAGGGGCTTTATCCCCGTTCTGGGTCAGGTTGTCCAGATTAGTTAACTGGAGCCATCGTTTCCCATTGGTATTTACGCCCTCTGTCACCGATGGAGTTTCTACACCGCTCTTTTCATCAAGTCTGTAGATATTAAGATTAAAATCATTTCTGCTGATCTGGTAAGCACCCAACGAGTAAATATTCTTCATCATCAGGTCCCAGGTAGGCAGGTTGGTTTTAAGCATTTCGTTTTTCAGAAGCTTTACGAACAGCATACTTGGATTAGCCGGATCGACCGGAACATCGGAAGAAAACTCTCCAACCTGGTATTCTACGCCGTTGTAGTTGTATCTGAACGCCACTGCAAGGACCTCATCAGCATTAAGCGCAAAGTTCAAAGAGATATATCCGAGACGTGGGTTTAACGTAAACTCCCTGTCGGTAAGCTTACGGGCATATGTTAACTTGGAATAATTGTCGGTTCCACGATTGCCCTGAAAATATTCAGTGACCGCATTCGAATTGGTGTTGCGCACCTGAGCTGAATAATTCAGTAAGTTCTGCAGCAGGTTATTGGATTGTTGAAGAAAAGCAGGATCACCTACCGGACCGGCGGCGGGCAAGACAGATCCGCCACTTCTCAACTGCCTGTTATCAAATGGATTGGACTCACCTAAATCCATCAGCGCCAGCACATCCCTCGAATCGGTAGTACTATTATTTCTGTTCGTCACCCACACCTCAATTTGGGTGATATTGATGTTCGACCGGATAAGCGGCAGGCTTTGAAGTGCCTGATTATAGTTTTGTCTGAAGTATTGAGCCAGGAAAAAATGCTTGTTCACTTCGTAGCTGTCAGCGCTGATCCTGAATTCATTCTGCTGCGATCCGTTAGTAATGGTAATCTCCTTTTGCTGCGACTTCTGCTGAGAAAAAATACTGGTAACATTCAGCTTGCCAAACTGCAGCTGCGTTTTTATACCAAATAAAGCCTGGCTACCGCTGATCAAAGTCGAATTTAGCGGAAGACTTACGTTCCCGGCTTCAATCTTTTGGATAATATCATCAGGCTGCCCGGCATAATCCAGCTTCATCTGGTTTTCAAAATCAAACTGAGCCTCCGTGTTATAGTTAGTACCCAGCTTAAAATTCTTACCGATCTGACCAGTGACGTTCATCTGTATACGCTGATCAAAGTCGAAGTTCGTTTGCTTTCGCTGCCGTTCGTTGAAAAGAGGGTTTTCATTTTTGTTTATCCTCCCCGAAAGGGTAAGGTCTGCAGAGCCCTGGGGTCTTATGTCGATCGTAGACCCCCCAAAAATACGTTCAAAGGCACGACTGTTTACCGTGATGGAGGGGATAAGGCCATTTTGCTGCATCCTCGCAGTAGCTGTATCAGTTAGCTGCCGCCAATAGTCACGCTTTAGCTGCTCGGTTTCATAACGCTCGTATTCTTCAATGGTGAGGTATTGAGGCGGGCGATACAGGCGATCACCGATCATTTCCCGGATAATGTAGCGACGGCTTGCAGGGTCGAATTCTACACTACGCTTTATATTAGATGGCTTTTGTAAATAAAACCCCGGTGCGGGATCCAGATCCAGAGTTTTGGTATCTTTAAATGGGTATGGTATCCGAAGACTGTCGGTCCTGCGCTGTGCAAATCCTTTCAGCTGCAACAAACACAAAACACTACAGATACTAAATATGAAAATAGCAGATATTCGTCTCACATCCCCTGATAAACTCTATAAATTTTTCAAAGCGGACTTTATCAATTGCTCTACAGATAGATTTCCCTGTTCCTTTTGAGTTTGAGATACGTTATCCAAAGCTTTCTCTGCCACGTTCTTAGAAAACCCAAGCATGACGAGAGCTGACAATGCTTCCTCTTTTGCAGTGTTATACTGCGGAATGTCAGTCAAGGTTTCAATTCCTTCCTTTTTTAATTTATCCTGCAATTCAAGAATAAGGCGTTGAGCAGTTTTGGGGCCAATACCTTTAATCTTCTTAATCTGCGAAAGGTCGCCTTTTACAATAGCAACCTGTATTTCCTCAGGCGTGATGGATGAGAGGATCATCCTGCCCGTGCCGGGACCGATACCAGAAACAGAAATCAGATGAAGGAATAAACGACGTTCTCCTTCATCTGAAAATCCGTATAATGTATGGGCATCTTCTTTAACATGAAGCCATGTATACAACTTACATCGCTCGGTACCAGGCAATTTCGAATATGTATTAAGCGAAATATTAATGTGATAACCAATGCCTCCGGCATCGATTATCACATATGCGGCACATTTAAAAACAAGTTTTCCGTCAATATATGCGTACATATTCTTTAAGCAGATCTTACCATAATCTAATTATCAATTCATTACCAGCCCGAAAACACCTTTCTTTTCCTTGGCCGAGGCAGCCTCTTCCTCCTTAGTCTGCACATCAACAACCGCAATAGTCACCATATTCACAATCTCACGGACCGAGCTGCCGATCTGAAGGATATGTACCGGCTTGTTCAAACCCAGAAGAATCGGCCCTACAGCTTCGGCTCCGCCAAGTTCCTGTAGCAGCTTATATGAAATATTACCAGACTCAAGATTAGGGAATACCAAAGTATTAGCCGGATTACCGCTAAGTTTACTGAAAGGGAAGTTATCCTTCAGCAAACACTCGTTAATGGCGAAGTTAGCCTGCATTTCACCATCGACCGTTATGTGAGGATATTGCTCATGAAGTATGCGGACAGCTTCCCGTGTTTTTTCCGGCACCCCTCCTTTCGTAGAACCAAAGTTAGAATACGACAGGATAGCAATCCTCGGATTAACATTAAACTTCCTTACTGAATGATCGATCAGCGTGGTTATAGCAACAAGTTCATCAACGTTCGGATTCTTATTTACAGTGGTATCACCGAAGAAGATAGGACCCTTTTTAGTTAGCATCATATACATTCCGGCAACTTTGCTAACATCAGGTTCTGTACCGATAATATGGAGAGCAGGCCGTACTGTCGACCCATAATCTTTAGTAAGTCCCGAAATCAGAGCGTCCGCAGCTCCAAACTGCACCATACATGCTCCGAAATAATTACGGTCCTTCACCATACCCATGGCCTTAGCGATAGTGACGCCCTTTCTCTGTCTTTTCTCGAACAAGAAATTCGCGTATTGATCCAGCATTTCCGTTTCCTCCAGGGGATCTATAATCTGGACTCCGTTAAGGTCGAGGGAGTGCTCTTCAATTATATCCTGTATTTTCTTCCTGTTGCCAAGGAGGATAGGAATAGCGATACCGTCTTCTTTAACGATCTGAACTGCCTTCAATATTTTATGATGATCTGCCTCGGCGAACACCACTTTCTTTGGATTAGATTTAGCCCTGTTACTTAACGTTCTGAGCAAGGCATCTTCACCGCCCAACCTTCTGCCGAGTTCTTCTGTATAGGCGTCCCAGTCGGTTATTGCAGCGCGTGCCACTCCCGACTCCATTGCTGCTCTTGCCACTGCGGGGGAGACCGAAGTAATTAAACGGGGATCCATAGGCTTAGGGATAATATACTCCTTGCCAAACTTCAAGTTCTGCAAATTATAAGCAAGCATTACAGCCTCAGGGACAGGCTTCTTAGCCATGTCTGCGATAGCTTTAACCGCAGCAATCTTCATCTCCTCGTTAATCGTAACAGCCCGTACATCCATCGCACCCCTGAAGATATAAGGGAAGCCTAGTACGTTGTTTACCTGGTTGGGATAATCAGAGCGACCCGTAGCCATGATGATATCTTTACGCGCCGCAATAGCAAGCTCGTAAGCGATCTCAGGATTAGGGTTAGCCATTGCAAAAACAATAGGGTTTTTTGCCATCCCCTTTAAAGAATCCGGCGAAAGAACGTCGGCAGCAGAAAGGCCGATAAACACGTCGGCATCTTTCATTGCTTCATCCAGAGTATATATATCTCTGTCGGTTGCAAACTCAGCTTTTAAAGGATCCAGTTTTGCCCTGTCTCTCCTGATCACACCTGTACGGTCGATCATGACAATATTCTCTTTCCGTGCCCCCAGGCTTACATACAACCTGGAACAAGAGATCGCAGCCGCACCAGCTCCGTTCACTACTATTTTAACCTTCTCGAGCTTCTTCTTCTGTAGCTCACAGGCGTTTAGCAATGCTGCGGCAGAGATAATGGCAGTGCCATGCTGATCATCATGCATTACCGGAATGCTCATCTCTTCTTTAAGCCGCCGTTCAATTTCAAAGCATTCAGGCGCTTTAATATCCTCCAGGTTAATACCTCCGAAGGTGGGCTCAAGAGCTTTTACAATGGTGACGAACTCGTCGACGCTCTTAGTGTTCAGCTCAAGATCGAATACGTCGATATCCGCAAAGATTTTAAAAAGAAGTCCTTTGCCCTCCATTACCGGCTTACCAGCTTCAGGGCCTATGTCGCCCAGGCCTAATACAGCCGTACCATTACTAATAACTGCTACGAGATTTCCTTTAGCGGTATATTTATAAACATCATCTTTATTTTCAGCAATTTTCAAACAAGGTTCAGCTACTCCGGGTGAGTAAGCCAATGTAAGGTCGCGCTGAGAATTTGTAGGTTTAGTTGGTAATACCTGGATCTTACCAGGACGCCCCTGGGAGTGATAATCCAGGGCATCCTTCTTTCGATTTAATTTGTCCATTATAATCTATATTGGGAAGTAACAAAACTACAATTCTATAAGGAAAGCGCAAATAAAGTTTAATTAGGATGTGGGATACAGGATGTGTGTTGCGGGTTGTAGGAGGCTTGTTGCGGGTTGTATGTTGAAGGTTGTAAGATCGAGGTTGAAGGTTGTGCGTTAGGAATTATGGGTTATGGATTATGAGTTGACGTATATAGGGTAGTAAACAGGCAAAGGTCCGTTAAAAATAGCCAGATATCATATAAAGCAAAAAGGCTCCCTGGGGGAGCCTTTTTGCTTTATATGAATAATTCATTGTGTATCCTAGAATAGAAATCCTACAGATATCGAGAACACTTTATTCTTGGCTGTAACATCAGCAAGTTCAGACTCCTTCATAACATTAATAAGCCCAAGTCCATAATTGGCATTAAGCGTAAGGCCATTGCTAAACTCTAAGCCTCCAAGAAAATTAACGCCAAAATCTGCAGTATTAAAAGAAGACTCATCTTCATCCAGGCTCTCGCCGTCCAGCTTATATTTCTCAGAAAGCTTTACTCCTGCGTAAGGCCCGCCACCCAGAAATATTTTACCAAAGGAAACTGGAAACTTTGCCAATGCATTAACAGGAATATCAAGGTACATGACGTTGACCTCAGCTTCCTCTTCGCCAGAATCACTCTTAAATCCTTTTCCTGAAACGCCAATACCTGGTTGAATTGAGAAATTAGGAGAAACCCCATAATCTACAAAGCCATGAAAATGAAAGGAGGTGAGAGAAGATAGCGAAACGCTCATTCCGCTGCTGCTAAATGTTTGATTTGCAAAGTTAACACCGGCTTTTAATCCGTACTTAACTTCCTGTCCGAATACAGCTCCCATTACGAACAGCAAGGAGAGGCTTAGGAAAACTTTTTTCATATTAATTTATATTTTCGTCAAATATAAATACTGTTCTCCTTATGCTACAAGATTTTTTTCAACGAACTGAGAAACTTTGCTTACATACAGGCTATATTCAACGATATAGGCAGAACAATACATTATGACGCTTAGCTTTAATTCATAACCCATAATTCATAACCCAGAACACTCAACTCTGAACCCACATCCCATAACCTGCAACCCGCAACCCATAACTCACCTCTTTCCTCTTCCTTCTTTCCACTGCTTGCTGAAGGACTTTTCGGCAACCTCAGGCATATCCCGGTATTTACCCCAGCTCTTTTTGAAAAAGGTTTTTAAGATGAGGTTTTTCATCTTACCCCCTACCATATCCATCCAGCTTCTTTTAAGCATGGCGCGCTTCCATCCTTTCCAACCAAGTGTTTCCGCTTTGGGACTAAGTCCCTCCTTCACAGCATCCCGGCGGTTCAGAAGAAGCATTTTATGAATATCTATTTTGACAGGGCAAACTTCGGTGCACTTTCCGCAAAGGCTTGAAGCGTAGCTAAGATGTTTAAACTCCTCCATCCCTTTAAAATGGGGAGTAATAACAGAGCCTATTGGGCCGCTATAGGTAGTCTGATAGGTATGCCCTCCAACATTTTTATAAACCGGGCAGGCATTCAAGCAGGCGCCGCAACGTATACAATACAAACCCTGCCGTTGCTCTTTGTGAGCTAAGAGCTCAGTCCGTCCGTTATCGAGCAAGATCACATACATCTCTTCCGGGCCGTCTGTTTCACCTTCCTGCCGCGGTCCACCCAGTATGGTGTTATAAACAGTGAGATTCTGTCCCGTACCATGAGTCGATAAAAGAGGAAGGAACAGGTCGAGGTCTGAAATAGAAGGAATGAGTTTTTCTATCCCCGCTATGGCAATATGTATCTTAGGGAACGTAGTTGAGAGCCTCGCGTTTCCTTCATTCTCTGTCAACGAAATACTTCCTGTATCGGCTATCAAAAAATTCGCACCAGTAATGCCTATATCTGCTGAGGTATATTTTTCACGCAGAAGTTCCCTGGCTTTAAGCGTAAGCTGCTCAGGAGTTGCATCAGGAGGCGTACCAAACTTCTCATGAAAAAGTTTTGCGATATCTTCCTTGCTAAGATGCATAGCAGGAGTAACAATATGGTATGGCTTCTGGCCAAGCAACTGAACGATATACTCGCCCAAATCACTTTCAATCGATTCAATGTGATGTTCTTCCAGAAATTCATTCAAATGAATTTCTTCTGTAGTCATCGATTTAGATTTTATAACCGTCTTTGCACCAGACCGGCGGACAATCTTTAAGATCTCTTCTGTAGCTTCTTCTGCATCATTGGCCCAGATAACCTTCCCGCCTCTTCTCTGAAAGTTTGCTTCAAATTCAGGCAGCAGCTTATCAAGGTTTTCCATCACCTTCCACTTGATCACATGCGCCTTCCTCTTCGATGCTTCAAGATTCACAAGCTTTGACAAACCCCTCTCAACCGCTGTATGATACCTTCCGATATTGAAATTAATGATACGGCGATGATCCAGATCAAATGCTTTCTCCTCTGATGCTCCCTGAAAATCCTCAGCAAATTTTGTCATATAGCGAAGTTAGGTGTTTTTAACCGGAATTCAATTTTTCGACAGTATAAGCCATCATCCTCAACTGTCCGTTCTCAATTGTCAATTGTCAAAGCTTCAGCCACTTCTTCCTGACTGCCAGTTGCTCTGCTGTCGCATTCTTATCCGCTTCAATACGGAACTTGCCATTCGTATCAGGAGTCAACGTCAGCTCTATGGTTTTCAATAGACCATCCCGCGAAATAATAACGCTGATCTTATCGCCAACTTTTCCCGATGCAATGATCTTGTCAAGGTCGGTAGTACGTAAGGCATCAGTAGTGCCGTTAACCCGGTAGCCGTCAACCGCAATTATTTCGTCATTTACACTCAGTCCGCCGATCCAGGCAGATCCTCCTCTTGTTACCGAACTCACTATTAACTTGCCCTCTTTTTGCGACGCAGTGATACCCAAAGAAGGCACATTGCTTCCCGCGTTCTCATTCACAAGACTTAAGCCGGCATGTCCGAGATGTACATTATAGTTAATAGGCGAAGTGCCATGTACATAATCCCTGTAAAAATTATCTAGAGAGATACCTGCTATTTTCTCGGCCATCGCTTTGAACTCGTCGCCAGTATAGCCCCTTTTTTGCCTGATATAGTATTCGTCGTACATAGCTTTCATAACATCGTCCAGGCCTTTAGCAGCTTTTGTCGCGTTCAATATCTCCAGGTCGAGTATCATGCCGAGCAGGGCCCCTTTATTATAGTACGATATAGTAGAATTCCTTGAGTTCTCGTTGGGGCGGTAATACTTTATCCAGGCGTCGAAGCTTGATTCACTCACTGGCTGTATTTTACTCCCCGGCTGATTCTCCACCACTTTAATATCTTCGCAAAGTACTTCCAGGTACTTTTCAGGAGAATAAAACTCCGCTCTCCGGAGCATAAGGTTATCGTAATAGGCAGTAAACCCTTCGGCAATCCACAGATCCGTAGTATAGTTCTCAGTGTCGTAGTCAAAAGGCCCTAAGGCCTGCGGACGCAGCCTCTTCACGTTCCAGAGGTGAAAATATTCGTGCGCTACCAAACCAAGAAAGCCCTTATAGCTCTTTTCTGATTTATATCCCAGACGTGAAGCGCCAAGAACAGTTGAATTAAGATGCTCTAAACCACCTCCTCCATTCTGAAAATTATGAACAATAAAAACATACCGCTTATTCGGGTTTTCCTTAAAAATCTCAGTCTCCGTTTCGATGATTAAAGCCATGTCTGCCGACAATTTTTCCTTGTCGTAGTTACCTCCGCCATACATAGCCACTTCATGTTTCACCCCGGCAGCCTCAAACTCAAATACATCCTGATTGCCAACTTCAATAGGAGAGTCGTACAGGACATCAAAATTTTCGGCGTAGAACGTATTCTTCTTTCCCTTTACCGCATCAAGACCGGTAGATATTTTTTTCCAGTCAACATGAGGATTAATGCTTACTGTTGCCGGCTGATTAATAAGCCCGTCAACATACATAAATATTCCTGTGGGCGACAAAAAGGCATGCGACTCATCAATAAAGCTCGTCCTTACCGATATTTCAAACGCATACACACGATACCCGGCTTTGATGCCCTCTTTACCCTTTGCGGCAATTCGCCATGTATTCTTATCAAGCTTCTGAACTTTCAGAGGAGCATTATCCGCCCCCTTAGCATAAAAGCCCTCTACGTTCTTTGCAAACTCCCTTACCAGATAAGACCCCGGAGCCCATACCGGCATTTTCAAATCAATAAAATCACTTTTATTACCAGAAATCTGCATTTCCACGTCGGCATAATGTGCCTGTGGCTCGGTAAAAGATATTTGAAAAGAGATTCCAGGTTGAGCGATCAACCCATTAAACGACGATATCATAAAAATCAAAGCAAAACAAAAGTACCTGTTCATAGTCTGCCGCAAAAGTAAATGAAAATGATGATAAAAGCCGTTAGAAATCAGCAATCGGCTATTAGCTAAAAGAAACCAGGACTTAAAGAAGCCCATTACTGATTTCTGAATGCAGATGACAGAATACTGACGACTGATTTCTGACAGCTACTATAGTAAAATCCTTGATACACCTATTAAAAAACACACTTACATAGTATTTTTGCAGTTCTAAAATAAGACGCAAGTCTTTTTTTATGTTACCAGAACCAGGCTTTCCGGCGGTAATAAAACGATCGAACCACTTAAATCACAATGAAAACAAAATATATTATTTATGCTTTACTGATCATTGGTCTTGGCTATCTCATATTCTATCGGATAAAAAAGAATAGCGGAGTAGAACAATCAGCTGGTGGTCCGCCTCAGGGAGGAGCATCGCAAAAGCCCATGACCGTCAATGGCATAGTTGTAAGCCCCGTTCGATTCGCGAACAGCCTTACCGTTACAGGTTCTGTAGACGCAAACGAGCAGGTACAGATCAGAAGTGAGGTACAGGGCATCATCCGAAGCATCTCTTTTAAAGAAGGAACAAACGTTTCTAAAGGACAGGTTTTATTAAGAATAGACGATTCGGAACTCAGGGCTCAGCTTGCGCAGGCACTGACGAGAGAAAACCTCGCCGCCGAAACCGAAAGACGGGCACAGCTTCTGCTTGAAAAGGAAGCCATCAGCCGGGAGGAATACGATGTAGCGCTTGCCGATTACCGTGCTTTAAAAGCACAAACCCAGTTGATCAGGGCGCAATTAGCTAAAACCGTGATCAGAGCGCCCTTCAGTGGTAAAATCGGCCTTCGATCTGTATCACAGGGAGAATATCTAACACCAACAACCGTTGTCACCAGTCTGGTTAATATAAACCCTGTGAAGATCACCTTTTCTGTACCCGAAAAGTACTCCACCATGGTGAGGAACAACACCAAACTAACATTCACATTATCAGGTTCGAACGAAAAACATACGGCAACGGTGTACGCAATAGAACCACAGGTGGAAGCAAGCACCCGCACTCTTCAGTTGCGGGCAAGAGCGGCTAACCCCGACGGATCGCTTATTCCGGGATCATTCGCCAATATTCAGCTGCCTCTCAATACCATTGAGAACGCCATCCTGATCCCTACGCAATCCGTTATTCCGGTGCAGAACGGCAAAAAAGTATTTACCTCTCAAAACGGGAAAGCAAAAGAAGTAGTGATCGAAACCTCCTCCCGGACAGAGAAAGATATCCTGGTAACAACAGGATTGAAAGAAGGCGATACTGTCCTTACTACAGGGATCATGACATTAAAGGAAGGAAGTCCGGTAAAGGTTATCACCGGCCGGAAATAAGAGGAACTTATGAGTTTATCAACAACAAGTATAAAACGGCCGGTCCTTACAATCGTAATGAACCTGATCCTGATCTTATTTGGGATTATTGGATATACTTTTTTGGGAGTACGGGAATACCCTTCCATCGATCCGGCGATTATATCAGTGCGTACCAGCTATTCGGGAGCGAATCCTGATATAATTGAGTCGCAGATCACAGAACCACTCGAAAAATCGATCAATTCAATTGACGGAATACGAAATATCACCTCATCCAGTAATCAGGGATCAAGCAATATCAGCATTGAGTTTAACCTCGAAAAGAACCTTGAGGAAGCTGCAAATGATGTAAGGGATAAAGTATCGCAAGCAACCAGAAGTCTTCCGCAGGATATTGACGCGCCTCCTGTTGTTTCAAAAGCTGACGCCGACTCTGATCCCATTATGACAATGACCGTTCAGAGCAATAAACGGGACCAGCTTGCTTTGAGTGACTATGCGGAGAACGTCATATCTCAAAGGATCCAGACGATACCCGGTGTGAGCAGTGTGCAGATATGGGGACAAAAGAGATATGCCATGCGGCTTTGGATCGACCCGATGAAGCTGGCGTCCTACGGACTTACAGTATCAGACATCAGGACTGCGCTGACACGGGAAAATGTGGAACTGCCTTCCGGCAAAGTAACGGGTGCGAATACCGAACTGAGCGTGAGAACCCTGGGGAATCTATCGAGCGCTGAACAGTTTAACAACCTTATAGTACGCACGCAGGGTGACAAGATCATTCGTTTCAGCGACATCGGCCACGCCACGCTGGGACCTGAAAATCTGGAAACCCAGATGACCCAGTCGGGCGAACCAATGGTAGGCCTTGCCGTTATTCCGCAGCCGGGAACTAACTATCTTGAGATTGCTTCAGCTTTCAAAGAACGCTTTGAGCAATTAAAAAAAGAGCTGCCCGACGACATTAAGCTGGATATAGCCATTGACAATACACTGTTCATCAAACAGTCGGTAACCGAAGTAGCAGAAACCATCCTGATAGCCCTGATACTCGTTATCCTCATCATTTACCTCTTCTTCCGCGACTGGGGCATCGCATTCAGGCCATTGATCGATATACCGGTGTCGCTTATCGCAACCTTCTTCATCATGTACCTGATGGGATTTTCAGTGAACGTGCTGACGCTGCTCGCCATCGTGCTGGCAACCGGACTGGTAGTTGACGACGGGATTGTGGTGACCGAGAATATCTTTAAAAAGGTAGAAGAGGGCATGTCGCCCATAGAAGCGGCCATTAAGGGTTCCAATGAGATCTTCATGGCAGTAATCTCTATTTCCATCACGCTGGCAGCCGTATTCCTTCCGGTGATATTTCTTGAAGGCTTCGTAGGGCGACTGTTCCGCGAGTTTGGAGTAGTGATAGGAGCAGCGGTGCTGATATCGGCATTCGTTTCATTAACGCTGACACCGATGCTGAATGCCTATCTCATGAAGGGCGGGACGCATAAAAAATCAAGGTTCTACGAAATCACAGAACCTTATTTCGAAAAAATGAACAAGGGCTATGCCCGCGCCCTTGAAAAATTCATGAAAAGAAAATGGCTTAGCTTTCCTATTCTGTTAGGTTGCCTCGGCCTCATTGGCCTGTTCTACACAATCCTTCAGAAAGAAACGGCGCCGTATGACGACAGGAGCTACTTAAGAACCGTTGTCAGCGCTCCCGAAGGCGCTTCGTTCGAGTATATGGACCGCTACATGAAGGAGCTGACTAAACTCGTAAATGATTCTATACCCGAGAAAAGAATTAACCTCATAATGACGTCTCCTGGCTTCGGCTCGGCATCCGTCAATAGCGGCAGAATGCTGATAAGGCTTGTACAACCCGATGAACGCGAGATGTCGCAAAAGGATATTGCTCAAAAACTGACAAAAATGACCCGACGGTTTAGTGAAGGAAAAATCCTCGTCACACAGCAACCAACTATCTCGGTAAACCGGCGCGGGGGACTTCCGGTTCAGTTCATTATCCAGGCGCCCAACTTTCAAAAGCTAGAGCAGAAAGTGCCCCAATTTATGGACGAGGTTTCTAAGGATCCAACATTTACAGTAAGTGATATCGACCTGAAGTTCAACCGGCCGGAAATAAATATATCCATTGACCGCGACAAAGCCCAAAGCCTGGGAGTGTCGGTTATCGATGTAGCTCAAACCCTGCAGCTGTCGCTTAGCGGTCAGAGGTTCGCCTACTTTATGATGAGCGGACGGCAATACCAGGTGATAGGCCAGTTCGATAAAGCCGACAGGGACGATCCGCTGGACCTTACTTCCATCTTCGTCAGAAGCAATACAGGCCAGCTCATCCAGCTGGACAACCTGGTTACCATGAAAGAGCAGAGCAGCCCGCCACAGCTATATCATAATAACCGGTACCTATCTGCCACTGTTTCGGCCGGACTGGCGCCTGGTAAAAGTATGGGCGACGGAATCGAAGCAATGGAAAGGATAGCTGATAAAGTTTTAGATGAAACCTTCTCAACGGATCTTGGCGGCGAATCACGCGACTTCGTTGAAAGTGGCTCCAATACAATGTTTGCATTCGGACTGGCGCTTCTGCTGATCTATCTTATTCTGGCAGCGCAGTTTGAAAGTTTCGTCGACCCACTCATCATCATATTAACAGTTCCAATGGCTGTAGCAGGAGCGATGCTTTCTCTATGGCTCACCGGTCAGACATGGAATATATTCAGCCAGATAGGTACCATCATGCTCATTGGTTTAGTCACCAAGAATGGGATCCTGATCGTTGAATTTGCGAATAAGCTGCGCGAGCAAGGGAAACCAAAAATGACGGCTATTATCGAAGCAGCCGAAGCACGGTTAAGGCCTATCCTGATGACAAGCCTTGCCATTGCATTAGGCGCATTACCCATTGCCCTTGCCCTTGGCGCCGCTGCGCAGAGCCGGATGGGAATGGGGATCGTGATTGTAGGAGGAACTATTTTCTCTCTCGTCCTTACATTATTTGTGATTCCCGCCATTTATGCCATGTGGTCAAGGAAACGTAAAACGAACCAAGAGCAGGAGAAAATAGAAGCATTTGAAAAATCAGAAGCAAGCTTCTGATTTTTGGCTGTTGGCGATTAGCTATTAGCAATTGGGTATTTAGGAACTGAATGCTAATAGTCAATTACTAACAGCCAACAACTAGTACAATTAGAATTGAGAAAATATAAAACATTAAACATGGCCAACTGCCAATTGCTAACAGCCAAAAGCTATTTCACATATAGCGGCTTACTTTTAGTCTTCCTGCTTTTTGGACTGACTACAGAAGCACAACAACTATTAACCCTCGAGGATGCCGTGAAGATCGCCCTTGAGAATAATTACAACATCCGGCTATCCAAAAACAACGCTGCAATCAGCGCGAATAACGTTAACCTGGCCGAAGCGGGGATGCTTCCCGCCGTAACGGGAAACCTGAATAACAATTCGTCCATACAGAACAGCAGCCAGACGCAGGCCGACGGATCTGTAAGAGAATTAGACCGTGCCCGCAATTCAAGTACCAGCTATGGGGTAAGCCTTAACTGGACGGTCTTCGATGGCTTCGCTATGTTCTCGATCTACGACGAACTAAAAGAACTTAAGAAGCTAGGCGAAACAAACATGAGGGCAACGGTACTCAATACAGTATCCGAAGTCATCAACAACTACTATAACCTGGTCAGGCTTAAACAGGAGCTCAGCGCTACCGACACAGCGGTTGCCATCTCCCGCCTGCGGTTAACCACGGCTCAGAACCGCTATAAAATAGGCAAGGCAGCAAAACTTGAAGTGCTAACAGCAACAGTCGACCTGAACACCGACACGACGAATCTCCTGAGACAGCGGGACTATGTGCGATCAGCAAAGATCACGTTAAACGAGCTGCTGGCCCGTGACGTCAATACGCCCTTTGATGTCACCGACACCATTGCAGTCGACAATCAGCTTCAATATGACCGCTTACAACAATTATCGTCGCAGCAAAACCCTGCAATACAAACAGCTTTCATCAACGAACGGATTGCCCGGCTTAATCTCAAACAGGTAAAGGCGAACCGCTATCCGGTAATAGGCTTAGCTACGGGATACAACTTCTCACGATCACATTCCGAACTCGGATTTGCGAGAGATTCGAGAGGCAGAGGACTAACTTATGGCGTCACAGCCTCTGTAAATATATTTAACGGTTTTTTGCAAAGACGTTACGAGAAGAACGCGGAGATACAGATTGACAATGCCAACCTCGAATATGAACGTCAGAAGCAGAATATAAATGCACAGCTGCTATCGGCATATCAAACATATCAAACCAACCTTGAGCTGGTAAAGCTTGAAAAAAGCAATCAGGATGTAGCAAAGCAGAATATGGACATTACGCTGGCTAAATTCAGGCTGGGAAGCGTTACACCCGTAGAGTTCCGTGAAGCACAACGAAATTACCTCGACGCCAATGTGCGATTTACAGGAGCACAATATCAGGCCAAAGCAGCCGAAATCGCATTAAAAGAGTTAGCCGGGAACCTGGATCTATAAGAAAAACAGGCAATTGTGATGTGAAAGTTTACATATTTTGATCAGTTTCTCTTTTTTTGAAACCTTTTTTGGGCTTATCTCGTATACTTTGGGCTGATTGCTATTAGTCCATAGCCCTATAGCTCAAAAAATGGAAGAATTCAGATATAAGTCGGTATTACTGATAGATGATAGTTACATAGATAACCTCATCAATCGCAAGATCCTTGAGGGGAGTAATTTCGCCGAAAGCATTACGGTAATTGACTCACCATTTAAGGCCATGGAATATTTAGTACAGTCCTTCAAGAAAAAAAATCCCCCGGAAGTAATCTTCCTTGACATCAGAATGCCGGGCATGGATGGCTTTGAATTCATTAGACAGCTCGATCAAATAAAGCAGGAATTTTATTCTGATTTAAAGATTTATATGTTATCTTCGTCTCTTGACCCAAACGACCTAAAGAAGGTGGAGAGCAATGACCTTGTTGCCCAGTTTATAGGGAAACCTCTAACGGCAAGAGCATTGGAAGAGATTTAAAATGATATTAGTTGCTGACAGCGGATCTTCAAAAACAGATTGGATTATCACCAATAGCGACTCCGGCACCCTTGAGTTCACAACCAAAGGAATTAATCCTTTTTTCATAAACGAACGTGAAATAACCAGGATTTTCTCGCAGGACTCCGAAATAAAAAAATATGCAGAGCAAGCTAAAGAAGTATATTTCTTTGGCGAAGGATGCTCGAATCCCGACAAGCGGGAGATGGTTTCAAACGGACTTTCTCAGATTTTCAAAAACGCTTTTATTAATGTAGAGAACGACGCCGTAGGCTCCGCTTACGCCACCTGCGGACACAGCCAGGGTTTCACGTGCGTACTTGGAACCGGTTCTAATATTGCATTTTACGATGGTGAAGAAGTACAGTATGGAAAACACGGATTAGGCTTCATTTTAGGAGACGAAGGATCAGGCGCATGGTTTGGTAAAAAGTTAATTACAGGCTATCTGTTCGGAAAAATGCCTAAGACACTAAAGAAAGACTTTAAGGAAACCTACAATATCGATAAAGAGGTAGTTATAAAGAATGTGTATCAAAGGCCGCTTGCAAATATCTGGCTATCGTCATTTACACCCTTTTTGAGCAAACACAGGAGCGACCCCTTTACAGAAAGCCTTATCAATGAAGGACTGGAGAGCTTCATTCGCACCCACTTGATTCCCTATCCGGATCACCGCCATTTTCCGTGTCACTTTGTAGGCTCAGTAGCATGGCATTTTCGGGATACACTAGAAACAATCTGCAAGAAACATCATATAAAGCTGGGTAAAGTACTGTCGCACCCCATTAAAGAGCTTTCAGAATATATCCTCAAAGAAAGAGTAGAAGTTTGAGTACAGAGCTGATCTTTTCTATTTAATTAGGGCTTACCTTTTTCAAAATCTCCTCAGCAAATTCCTTACCTTCTGGTGTTAACTTTGAAACAACCGCAGGATGTTTAACATCTGCTTTAGCCAGCATTGCCTCTTTCGCAGCCTGCGCATCCAGCTCAACCCTCTTGCTAAACAGATAAAGCGAAAGACCGCTGTTCATCACAATCACCATCAGCACCAAAGTAGCTACCAATTGATTATTACCTATGTTTTGTAAAGAGAAAGCAGTAATAACAAACACCAGAGAAACACTAACCAACGTTGCAGTAGCCTGCATATGATTCATTCCCAAAGCCAGCATGCGGTGATGCATATGGTTCTTGTCCGCTTTGAAAGGAGACTGATGATTCACAATACGAATGGTAAAAACACGTAAAGTATCAAATATCGGAAGCGCCACAATAGCCAGTGCCAATGCAGGAACAGAAGTAATCGAAAGAGATCCCAATTCTATAACTTTTCCTCCGCCCACATTAATAAACTGAATAGTCGAAACAGCAATCAGGAAGCCAAGCACCAGCGACCCGCAGTCGCCCATAAATATTTTAGCAGGCGAAATATTATGAATCAGGAACCCGGTAATAGCGCCCGCCAGAGCGAGACACATGCAAGCCCACTCATTATACCCAGCCGCGTAAAATAAGCAAGCATAGGTAAGCGAAGTCATCAATCCCAGGAAGCCAGCCAACCCATCAATCCCGTCGACCAGGTTAAACGCATTGATCATCCCAACAATCACAAACACGCTCAGACCAATACTAAAAGCATACGACAGCTGATGAAATCCCAGCAAGCCATCCAGGTTCATAATCCGGATATCACCCAAAATAGTGATCAAAAACGCCGCAGCAAACTGAGCCGCAAATTTCTTCATGGGGTCAACCCCGATAATGTCATCCTTAAGCCCCGTTATAAAAATCACAATACCCGAAGCAAGCAGATAATTAGCATTCCAAAAGTCGGTAGTTTTGATGAAAAGAGAAACCGCCAACAGAAATCCAGAAAAAATTGCTAGCCCGCCAATGTTCGGTATAATCCGTTTATGGATTTTTCTCGACTCCGAAGGAGCATCAAAAAGGCGCTTTTTTATCGCAATCGTGATAAGAGGACTTATAGAAACAGCAACAACCAACAGACTAAATGTAAATACTAGTAAAAATGTAATCATGGTTAATGTTTTAGGTTCATAGATCTTCGGACAAGGTTCACAGTGCTAAATTAAAAAAAAATCTATAACATACATAATAAACTATAGGGTAATACGTACGCGAGAGGGAAATGGCTACAGGAGATGACGAAATAATTTCCGGTACTTATTTATATATTTAACAATTTATCTGATAGATCTACATACTGCTTTGTTACTGAAGCTTTAGTATAGCAACCTTGAATTTCCCTGAACCCATTAGCCCCTAAAGTTATTAAATGGGACTTATCCTCATATGAGGATCTTAAGAAATAGACTATTGCAGAACATTTTTCTTCCATTGAGCCCTCATTTACAAGGAATGCACAATTTACTAAATTTAGGAAGTTGAAAATTGGAGTATCTTTACCAGAAATAATCAATAAAGGCTTTGCACAGGCCATAATAGAATATACTTTAGAGGGGAAGCCTTGTCCTTCCATTTCAGGAGACATAAAGATAAAATGGATGTCTGCATAAGCTATTAAGGCGGGCATATATTCCCGCGGCTGATATGGAATAAGATGAATATTTAAAAGTTTATTCTCTAATATTTCTGATTGCAACTGGTTCTTCATAACCCCTTCTCCAATAATCCAAAACTCAATTGGATCGCCAATAAGAAGTTTTGCAACTTCAATAAGCGGCTTCCAGTCTTGAGCA
This sequence comes from Arcticibacter tournemirensis, assembly GCF_006716645.1. NCBI lineage: Bacteria > Pseudomonadati > Bacteroidota > Sphingobacteriia > Sphingobacteriales > Sphingobacteriaceae > Arcticibacter > Arcticibacter tournemirensis. The sequence goes on from NZ_VFPL01000002.1 coordinate 391,973, forward strand.
TGCCCGATGTTTCCAGCATACATTACTTTTAAAATTCTTTCGTCCTGGGGAAATAAGTTTTTGTTTAAAAGGGACAAGCTACTCGATGGTAACGGCTTATATAAATCAACGTCTACGAAATTAGGGATTATAACAAGCTTGGAAGGCTCTTTAAATCGTGGCGCTAGCGTGTTATAAAAGATTTTATCTATAGTAGTAACAGCATCCGAGTAATTGTAAACAAAACGCTCCAACTTTTTTAGAAGAGTTATAACCGGCTTAAGTTTTAGTTTGCTATAATTAATCAAGAGGTCAGGATATATCTCTTGAACATTATAAATAACCTTAGCTCCTTTAATTTTTCCAATAATTATGTTAACTGCTCCCAATGTTAAAGGAGGTGAAGGTGAAATAATAAGGCTGATATTGCTCTGTAGCAATCCCAGTAAAAGAGATAACGCGTGCCAATATGCAAAGCCTATTATTCTAAGCAGAGTATTGTTAAATTTCCTCTGTGGTACGTGAAGAACCTTTATACCTTTAAAATCACTCTCATAGAATAGTCCAAACCATTTTTTAATAAGCGGTTGCTTTACCAACTCTTCCTTAACTAAATTATAGTGCGGTGTAGTTGTTAGCACGACCACCTCATAACCCGATTCGGCGAACCTTTCAGCTATATCATTATAAAGATACGCAGTTGACACCCCGTCTGGACTAAATACAAGACTGTGTATAAGAACTTTCTTTCTCATCCTATTCTCTATTCCGACCAGACAACCCTTTTAATATAGTCGACATAACTAATAATAATTCGAACTACCTTATCAGATACATTTGGCACACTATAATCTTTCACTAGATTGAACACCCTTTGACTTCGATCCAAACCTGTTATTTGAACCAATCCGTGCATAATACGTTCTTTATTTAGCCCCACCATCATAACGCATGCTTCCTCCATTGCCTCTGGCCGCTCGTGCGCCTCTCTAATATTTAGCGCTGGAAAATTCATAATAGAAGATTCTTCAGAAATTGTACCGCTGTCTGATATTACTGCAAAAGCCTTCATTTGCAGGGCGTTAAAATCAACAAAACCCATTGGCTTTAGAAACTGTACCCTTTCACTAACATTGAGGTTTCTTGATTCAATCATTTTCCGTGTGCGGGGGTGAGTGCTTACTATAATTGGAAAGTTGTACACTTCTGCAATCACGTTAAGACTATCAATAAAATTTTGAAAATTCTTTTCATTATTTATGTTCTCTTCCCTGTGAGAAGAAACAACAAAAAAATTATTCTCCTTAAGATTCAAACGGTGTAATATATCTGAAGATTTTATCTCTGGCATGTAATGATTTAGTACTTCGAACATGGGAGAGCCTGTCTTAATAATTCTATCTGGAGACAATCCTTCTCTCAACAGATATTCTCGCGCTATATCACTATAGGGTAAGTTAATATCAGAAATATGATCGACTATTTTACGGTTTGTTTCTTCAGGCACCCTTTGATCGAAACAACGGTTGCCAGCTTCCATGTGAAAGATGGGGATATGCCGTTTCTTAGCGGGAATGGCGCATAAACAACTATTTGTATCCCCGAGCACTAAAAAAGCATCCGGACCCTCCGATGCAAGTAGAGAATCTATTTTGATCAAAATCTGACCAATCGTCTCTACCGCCGTTGCGCCAGCAGCATTCAAAAAGAAATCAGGCTTACGAATCTTCAAATCATCAAAAAAGATTTGATTTAATTCATAGTCGTAATTCTGTCCAGTATGTACAATAACATGCTCAATGGCTTCAGATTCATCAAGCTTAGCCATTACACGGGAAAGACGAATTATTTCGGGTCGTGTGCCCACAACCGTCATTACTTTTAGTTTAGATCTCATATTCGGTACATTACTGTTCTCTATTCAACATTATACGTTTTCCATATAGGTGTCAGGATTGGCTGGATCAAAGCACTCATTAATCCAAAAGAGTGTGTAAAGTTCGTCCGTGCCTATATTCTTTATATTATGCGTATACCATATTGGCATGTCCACATAGGCAGGCTCTTCACCAGAAAGAAAAAAGTCCAGTACCTCATTGGTACCAATCTGCCTCAATTGAATTAAGGCTTCCCCCTTAATTACTGAAAACCTTTCAATCTTACGGGTATGAAAATGGTTACCTCTTACGACTCCAGGAAAAGTGGTCGAAAAGGAGACTTGGCCGCCGGACTTTAACCTGACTATCTCAACAAATTTACCTCTTTGATCAGCGTGGAGTGCAAACTTTATAGGAAAGTGTCTGTCGTGATCTATATAAGACCTAAACGTATTAAACAAATTAATTTCAAAAGGGGTGTTTAACGCCGGAATAATACCTAATTGAAAGTATTGTATTTTATAGTCTTCAAGCAATACCAAAAATTCAGAAACTTTTCGTCTCTCGGTATAAGGAACGGTTACCACTTCCGCTCCATCGCGCGCTCTTATCTTTTTAAGAATAAAGCTAACGAGATCATCAATATAAATGAGCTTCACATCACTATCAACCTCAATATTAGGCAGTTCATTGTGGGTCAACTTATGGCAAAACGTTGCAATAAAAGAATTATAATTAGGCTTACAAAAGGGGCCGAATACATTTGGAATAACCATTCCTGTAAAGCAGCCTCCATTGTTTTCTGCCCAATTACTTAAAAGCTGACGGCCTTCTTTCTTACTTCTTCCATACAAGTTATCATGTTCTTCCTGGGACGATGAAGAAAACAAAACATGAGCTTTGCTTCTTGTGAACGTCAAAGAAGATATCAGCTTTTCGACCAATTTTTTATTGGTGTCATAAATAAACTGAGCATCATTATGCCGGTTCAATGCTGCTAGGTGAACCACAACATCGCATTCTGAAACGAACTTGTTTAGTTTCTCCTCACTATCAAAAAAATCACGATGGTATTCGACTCTGAGGAACTCCTTTGGATAAAGACCTAAAGTGTTATATAAATGCTGCCCAATGAATCCCTCCTGACCAGTTATTCCAATTCGCATCATGATTATATCAAATTAACATCAGTCATCATTATACTATTTATGCCAGTCAAACCACATATTTTCATCAAATTTATAGTTATCATTCCCAGATTGTTCCAATGTGAAATCAGAAAAAACAATCATTTTCGAATTAGCTGCAGTCGCTTTCAATCCATTGGCATATCCACCAGGCACATAAAGGACCCGACTCTCTTCACTCGACAAGGTATATTCCATTACATCTAGAGCAGGAGAAGGCTGGTCCCAGTTATCTGGTCTTGTCAGAACAATTTTAAAACTCCCAGCCAACACATAAAACCACTTTTGCTCTCGCTTGTGACCCTGCCACGCACGGACAACAAAAGGATCGCTGTGTTCAATAATATAGAATCTTTTCACCTCATCAATGTGAAAATCGTTAACGAACCACAGGGTGCCCCTGCTGTCAGAATGCGAACCTCCATCTATAATTTGGGGATACATTAACTTCATTAGTGAGGATATTGTACAACATTACTTTCACCGAATACCTGCTCCCTTATTAGTGGAAGTTTAGATAACAATTTCTTAAGTCCATCTATATCCAGTCTAACGGTATTATGTGAATGATAGTCCTCTATCTTTGAGATATCTGTTTGGCCTTCAGAGAAATACTTGTTATAATTAAGATTGCGATTATCAGCTGGTATCCTATAAAAGGACCCCATATCTTCAGATCTCAGCATCTCTTCCCGCGTACACAACGTTTCGTATAATTTCTCACCATGTCGAGTCCCAATAACTTTAACTTCTGTGTCCGCATTACACAATTCCTTAATTGCCTTAGCCAGATTACCAATTGTGCCCGCTGGAGCCTTGTTCACAAATAAATCTCCCTGTCTTCCATTCTCAAAAGCAAACAATACTAATTCTACTGCATCCTCCAAAGACATCAGAAAGCGGGTCATATTAGGATCAGTAACAGTAATGACGTCTCCTTCTTTAATCTGTTTAAGAAACAGAGGAATGACAGAGCCCCGTGAGGCCATCACATTCCCGTATCTTGTAAGGCAAACAGTCGTGATTCCATTATCAATATTCCTAGATGAGGCGATGGCGACTTTTTCCATTAGTGCTTTAGAAATGCCCATCGCATTGATGGGGTAAGCTGCCTTGTCAGTACTTAAGCAAATTACTTTCTTTACGTTGTTTGCTATCGCAGCATCAATTGTATTCTTGGTGCCAAAAACATTTGTTTTAGTAGCCTCCAACGGAAAGAATTCACAAGAGGGAACCTGTTTTAATGCTGCTGCGTGAAAAACGTAATCCACTCCACTCATAGCGCTGTTAATGCTGTTAAAGTCGCGAACATCACCAATATAGAACTTGACCTTTTCATTTCTAAGCTGGTTACGCATATCGTCCTGCTTTTTCTCATCTCGGCTGAATATTCGGATTTCGCGGAAATGATCAGTATGAAGGAAGCGATTTAGCACAGCATTTCCAAAGGATCCCGTGCCGCCTGTAATTAGAAGTATTTTATTTTGAAACATATTATTTTAATTGAAGTCTATCTCTTACAATTTAAGTATTCTTTCATCTATAAAGTGCCCTATATCATTCCACGACTTTGCATCCATCGCATACCCTCTACCAAGCCCTACTTTTAAATCAATTAATTCCGGATTGGCAAATGCTTCAGATACAACATTTAAGATATCTAGAGGATCGAATGGATCGAAATAGAATGCAGCATCCTTACAAACATCAACAGCAAAATCCATCTTGCTCGTGAATATCGGTTTACCAAAAAACATTGATTCAATATAAGTGCCTGAAAACGACTCCAAAAGCGTAGGAAGAAACAATCCATCGTGCTCTTTATATACTCTTTCGATATCGTCTATTGCCACATTACCAATATTAGTTATAAAAAAATTAAGATCCAGTTTGTCAACCATCTCTAAAAACCTCATACTTCCTGAATTTTCAGTTTTTTCAATTGTAATCGTAATATGAATAGGCAAACTGAACTCTTTCACTCTTTTCGCCAGCTCAAATAATATCTCAAAATTTTTGTGAGGGTAATACTTGCTTAAAAAGAGAAGACGTATTTGGTTACTAGGCGTGTCTTCCTTTACTATATCACTTTTCATACAATTAAAGGAAACGGCATTAGGAATGACCAAAATACGATCTTTGGGGATATCATACAATCCACTTATTCTTGATCGCATTGTCTCAGTTTGAACTCCTATTACAGATGCATATCTCAAATTTATCTTAATAAACTTTATCATACGCCTTAAATAAATGTAAAATGATTTATCGTCCAATCGTACTCGATCCCATACCAAACTATCTGGATATGCCAAAAATGATTGATGAATGAGTAAAAATTGGGGCCTATTAAATACTGGAAACGCTATATTTCCTAAGCTCAGCACAAAGTCGCATTTAGAGGTAACCGACAAAAAAGGTAATATCACATAATTTGTTAAAACCTTTAAAAATGAACAATTAAAGATCCTTGATAAAAACACAAATCTGGCTTTAGGATAAGAGTCTTTAAGATACTCATATCCACATGATGATGGTGCAATAATCAGCAACTGTCTTATTTTGCTATTATTTAAATAATAAGTTAAGATATTCAGTCCGACTGTTTTTCCACCCCCAAAACGTAAATTCGAAACATTGATTAATACTCTCATCACTGTTCAAACAATTTATATACCATTTTTACCATTTTATCAACTTGCACATGAGGATTCTTATTTTGATAAACGAACTTTTGAGCACTTCTTCCTTTAGCACTCAGAACTTCTTTACTTTGTTGACAAATACTTTCTATCTTGTCTGCCAACGACGAAATAGAAGTATCATCAAGGGAATAACAATGGTCGTAATATTCATCAGGAATACCTTCTAGTTTATACATTAAGGTTGGTACGCCTGAAGCAAGATATTCTATTATCTTGGAAGGGAACGAGTATTTAGTGAATTCGTTATCTGGAAGTCTGGGACTAACCAACAAAGTAGAACTCCTTTGAAGCTTCATAGCCTCCCCCCTAGGTACCTGACCTTTGTAAATAATTCTTTTATCCTTTAAAGCTTCCGATTTAATTTCCTCTCGGCTCTCTCCGTCTCCACAAATCAGTAATCGGTAGTTGTCTTGTTTAATTAACTTGAAGGACTTGACCAGAAATAGTATCCCGTTGCGAGCATTAAGTGCTCCTGAATAAAATACTGTTTTCATGTCCTTTGCTTTTTTATCCACCTCCACCACCTCTGCCTTCTGAGGATTGTAAATACCTTCTATAATAATATAAGGTTTTTTGTTTATAGGCAACCTATCCTTCATATGCTTACTAATCAACACGTAGGCATCAACACTTGGAATACACATATTTAGCATCCACTTCTCAAACACACCCCAAAAATGATACAACAAATTCTTAGGGTTACCTGTAAAATCATACAAATCCGGAACAATAAGACAGATTTTTGCATTGGGGTAAGACTTCTTTGCCAACAAGGCAGCCATCAAAAAAGGTGGATGTAAATCATACACTACAATCACCATCTCTCCTTTAGTCTGTTTTATCCACCCATGCAATACTCTCCTGATATTAAGAAACCGACTAAAATGTTTTATTGCCACTAAGTTTAAAAACCCTACACATCTTCCATAGCGTACAAAACCAGCGTCAAACTCCCCACCCTTAAAATAAGGTGACCTATATTTAAAAGGAAATGCACCTATATTAGGAGAGCTTATCACTCTGCAGTCCTGGTGAAAATCTGAAATTCCTTTCAAATATGCCCATTGCAAAGAATCATTTGCGTTTGCAATAGGCCCCTTACTGTTCTTTAATATTTCTGTTCTCAATTCGTTTGGGAACAGGCTCGTTAAGAAAATTGGCGTCATAAACTAGATGACCTCCACACACTTCTATTCAGCAACCCATACATAAATAAAACATTCATAAATAATGAATACCTTAGATCCTGACTACTTAATATCATCAAAAATGCAATTAAAACTATAACGTTTAAGCCCGTAGCCCGACCTATTCGTCGAGACAGTTGTAACATTGAGTACATCAATAAAGCTCCATAAAACAGTCCAAAAATCGCAAAAGTATTAACAATTGTATTAGTGGAGGCACTCGCAGGATCTATGTATATATTAAACAATTTCATTGAATAAACTGAATAGAGCGTAACAAAGTTAGTAAGGCCCACCCCAGCTAAAGGATTATTTACAAAAATTTCAAGGGGTATAATAAATGAGGAGAGCCGTGCTATAGTGCTAAAGTAGTCAGATGAATCAGGACTGAGTTTTGAAAAAAATTGATTTGATATACCCGGTACTAATATAAGTACCCCTGCTACCAGCGATAGAAAGACCAATATTGATATATAATTCCTCATTTTATTCTCTTTAAACATAAAACCCATAGCAACCACCGCAAAAACAAATATACCAGAGGTGGAAAAGGTGGTAATTAGGGCCGCAGAACAAGCAGTTAAGCGCTTTCTATCAGGCCTTTCCTTTAAAAAAAACTCTATAATTAAGCCAAATAAAAGATATATAGTATATACTCCCGGTTCTCTAAAGATACTTGTATTTCTAAAAACCGTAGTTTCCTTAAATACGGAACACAAAAAAAGATTAATAAACTCCGTCCCGCCAAAATTAACAGTTGTTGGAAATACCATTAAAAGACCTGGAGAAATTAGGGATATGACAAAGACTATTAAAGAAATAACCGATAAGAAATATATAATAAGACTATAATAAGTAATAAATCGCCCAAATTCCAGATATTTAACAATCAACATAGCGAAAAGTACTGTTAACAATTGTAGCAAATACCCGGGTCTAAAATCAATATTGATTACAACAGTGGTTAAAAATGATGACAATAACAAGCCTATCGAGATCAGTTCTTTTCTAGAATATAGAACCACTCGTCTTCTACAATTTAAAAGGGCAAATAAAAATATTGAAAGAATAACATAAACAATATAGCGAAAAACAATAAAAGCTTGATTCCGATTTGTGCCAAAAGTCACAGTATCATCGGAAATAAAGAAAATAGTGAGAAGTATACAAGACGCAATCATCGTATCCGTGGACACTTTTCCTGTGGACACTTTTCCTATTGATATAGAGGCTAATGGATATGCCGATATTCTTTTCAAGATACAAATCTATTGTTCCCTGTGACGCTGAATCACAGCTAACATTGCTTCAATAAATCTATATATTCACTTAATAACCCCACGTCTTTCCATGATTTCTCCGTAACCGGAAAAACTCCGATATTACCGTTTCTATTTTTAATTTTTTCAACCAACTGTGTAATATGAAAGAACTCGTTTTCCGGTATCTCATCTAATAAATGTGACTCTAAAATATACATACCACTATTTATTTTGAATGTCAACTCCGGCTTCTCCTTTAAATCTATCAATTTGCCATTCTCCCCTGTTTTAATAATCCCATAAGGAATTGGATAATGTTTCAATGCAGCGATAATAGTAATTTCATTCCCGCAGTTCTTATGATAATCCAAAATTTCAGAATAGTCTTGGTCTATCAATATATCACAATTACTTACGACAAAAGTTTGATCAATCTTACCTTTTAATAAGGTCAAGCTACCGGCAGTTCCTAATGGTTTCTCCTCTTTAAAGAATTCCAAGGAATAAGGCAAATTCTGGCTTCTCAAATAATACTCTATCAGGTCCGCTTTATAATTAACAGAGATAAAAAACTGATCACAACCATGTTTTCCAAATCGGTCAAAGATCTCTTCTAATATTGTTTTTTTACCTATAGGCAGAAGCGGCTTAGGTAAAACATTCGTCAATGGTTTCAACCGCGTACCGAATCCACCCGCCATTATAACGATTGGCAATTTAAATTGCTTAACAGGAGCATCTTCAAAAGATCCAAATAGGTCCTCCCAAAAATGTACTTCCAAAAGCTCTCCCCCGTCAGTGACAACAGGCATAAATTCGGCTCTAATCGAAAGCATTAATTTTTTTACATCTTCTATCGAAGTGTTAGGTTTAACGGAAATATAGTCTTTTCTAATTATTTTATGTATCGGAGTACCTAGATCTACACTACTAATTATTGATCTTTGTAAATCTCCAATTGACAGCAATCCGAGATACTTATTTTGGTCGAAAACAAGGAGAAGTTTTTTCCTTATCTCATCCATTTTTTTTAAAGAAAACAAGAGAGTACTGTTAGATGAGATTACTATATCTTTTAACGATTCCGATACTTCCATTATTAAATTTATTGTATTACATTACATTTGATCAGAGGTATTTAACAACCGAGCAATCCTATTGTCTTTTTCTTGCTGGCAAACCAATGAAAACACCAGGAACATCAATATCTTTAGTAACAACCGCTCCAGCTCCAATAATAACGTTGTTACAGATAGAAACATTGGGCAATATTGTGGAATTTGAGCCTATATAGCAAGATTCACCAACGTTAACATTTCCCAAGACCACAGCGTTAGGTGCTACTGTACTATACTTACCGATAACAGTGTCGTGCATAATATTACAGCTAGTATTTAGTTTAACAAAATCAGCTATTCTTGCCTGAGCAGATATATTAACCCCAGACTGAGCTATTACCCCTTTCCCTAACTCCGCACTTTTAGAAATTCTACATTCTTTAGCTATTAATGTTGTAAAATGGTAGCCATAATGTGTATAAGCCGCACTCAATTTCATTCTCACCGAAGGCTGATCTGGCGTTATAACAAGGGGGGTCTGTTTAAATTCTTCAGATAAGCTATCAGCATTCATATCAGTTGCTAGAACAGGATACCCCCGGTATTCTCCGTTCTTCCTATTATCTATCAAGCCAAGGATTTTTATATTCAAATCTTCAGCCATTTCAATAATTTCATGAAAGGCACCTATTAGTATTATCTCTTTTATCATAAAATCTCTTTAAGAGTCGTAGTAATAAAACTAACCTCGTCTTTACTCAACTTAGAGTACATAGGCAAGGTAATAATACTATCTGCTACATATTCTGTTATAGAAAGCTTAGTATAAAAATCCTTATAAATAGAAAATTTGTGAACCGAGGGATAATGAACGCTAGTTTGAATTCCTTTTTGAGATAACTGTTCGCGTATCATATTTCTTTTTTTAAAGTTCGAGTCTTTTAAGACGATAGGAAAAATGTAGTTTGATGAAAATTCTTTATTATCTTTAAAAGGTATTATAATACTTTCAACTGCACTTAATTGAGACACATACTCGTGCCGTATCTGTTCTCTTTTTGTTAAGTCTTCCTTGATCTTCTGCAATTGAATTATTCCGATTGCAGCTCTCAAATCATCCATACGATAGTTAAACCCTAATTCTATAACGTCGTATTCAGAAGAGTGACCTTTGGCTCTCTCGTATGACATTGAAGTCATACCATGAGAACGTAGCAACTTTGCTTCGTTATAGTATTCACTAGAGTTTGTTACTAACATGCCTCCTTCTCCTGTGCTAATGTTTTTATTAGAAAAAAAGCTAAAACATCCTATATCTCCAATAGTTCCTAGCTTCTTTCCATTAAACTCAGACAAAGGTGCATGACATGCATCTTCTACAATCTTTAAGTTATGCTTTCTGGCGAGGCCCATTATTGGATTCATATTGCATGCAAACCCACCATAGTGCATTACGATTATGGCTTTCGTTCTATCTGTTATTTTTCTTTCAATATCCTCTGGAGATATAGTCAAATTTTCAAGACTGCTTATATCTGCAAATACAGGAATGGCATTGCAATATCTTATAGCGTTCACAGTGGCCACAAAAGTGAGCGCAGGACAAATAATTTCATCATTACTTTTGATGCCTATTAACTTTAAGGCTAAGTGCAGTGCAACAGTGCAATTTGCTACAGCGACTGCATGTTCCACATTTAATAATTTCGCAAACCGTTCCTCGAACTCTATAGTTTTCGGTCCCGTCGATATCCACTTTGAACGAAGAACATCTATCACTGCCTGCTCTTCCCGGCTATCAAAGTTCAAATCAAAAAGCGGTATTTTATACATTATTTTTAAGCTTAATTTCTCTGTTCAAAATATCCTTATAGGCATTAATAAGTTTATCACAATTATTCTCTATACTAAATTCACTCATACCATAATCAAATGCCTTATTAGTCAAATCTTCAAAGTATCTTTCATCTGTCAATAGCTTACTCACATGCGTTGTCATTTGCTTAATATCTCCTGGGTTGGCAAGCAAAATCCTTTCATCAGCTTTGTTAAATTCGGGGATACTACCTGTAGAATAGGCTACAACCGCTAATTTTAGACAAACGCCCTCACGTAACACTGTTGGAAACCGGTCATTATAAGTTGGAATTACGAGAATTCTAGATCTTAGTACCTCTGCGTATAAATCGTCACTGCTTCGTATAAATCCTTTTATGGTGATATTTCTTTCACAACCTAACTCCACTATTCGCTCCTTCAGACGTTTTAAGTACTCCGCTTCTACCGGGCCAATAATGCTAGTCCGTAAATCGGGAAAGTCTACTTTAAGGTTTCGGACTAAAAGCAAAAAGTCCTCTGCTCCCTTCTCTTTAGTAATTCGCCCCCAATATAACAAATCAGCTTCCTTATCGGTCGTTAACTTCGCTAAGCCATGAATGTTAGACCCGTTTGGATAATAATATTTGTAGAAATTGAATGCCTCAGTCTTGATCTTTTCAATTAAGCGCATTGAATCCGGGTCGCCTCCAAAATATCGGCACTCGTTTATAATTTTCGCTTCAGTGTTAATACGGTGCTTTTTATAACGACCCTTTTTTTCGCATTCCAGACTTACGAATCCCTGTATTGTAACAAGGACCGGGTACTTTTGACAAACATCCAGTACAGAAGAGCTATAATAGGAATTTTCCGCACCTTGTAAATTAATTAAGCGAGGCTTAATCCGATCTATCAGCTTTTTAATCTTTCTTCTATTAAAATAAAAATTCGTGTATAAATCCAGGTTAAAGAAAGCTGGCCAATTTCTGTTTACTACGGGAATACCAATTGAAAAAAAATGATAAAAAATGCCATCGATCTCAAAGTTAGCGTCTCTCTTCAGATACAGATGAGGCGAAATTACATGAATCTCATATTCGGTATAGTTTTTCAACCCCTCTAATAGGTTCGGAATCCAAGCTGCATAAAAGTCGGTCTTCTTCCATAGTGTTAACTTACTCTGAACCTCTGGGCTGCTGAAATGGCAAATAACTACGACCTTTATCTTATTATTCATTCCAAATTCCCTCTGCTCTTTCATTTATAATTTTTTTCACCTGCATCGGCTGAAAATAAAGAGAAACTGCATTCAACGCGCATGTAGCAAGAATAATTCCTGCGCTATTATTCAGCCACTTAGCAAAAAAATACGCAATAGGTATAAAAAAAACCAATGTCAAAAAGACGATATAGATGCTCAATTTTATCTTTCCTATTCCATTTATAAAGCTGGTATATGGAGATAGACAAACACTTATCATTGCGAAACAGGCCATTGATAGAGACAGCGGAAGGGGAAGCTCTATTCGATCTCCCACCCATAGTCTGAACACATACGGCCCTAACAATATCATAATGACAATTGCTATTGAAAATAATATTGACAGTTGATTCAGCCTCTTAAGTGTACTTCTTAACCATACGAAATCCTGCTTAATATACGCATCAGTAACTGCGCTCCAAATCGGCGCTATAACAATGCCATATGTAATAATCGGTAGTTGATAATACGTTAGTGCTGTATTATAAATTACAACTTCCGATGGCTCAAATAGATGTGAAATAATTATATTCCCGCTTGAAAACAGTAAAATAGCAGCAACTTGAAGAATAAAAAACTTTAAGCCTAAGTTTAAAAGACTCCTGGCCCTACGGAGACTAATAAACTGCCAATTAGGTTTTAAAAATTTGTATTTGCCAGAAAAAGCATAAATTGTAGCTGCAATAAGAACCACCAACGGGGCTCCTACTAATATTATTCCGAGTGTCAATAGATCACTCTTAATTGTAAATTTGTATAATAAAGCGACTATTATAAAGGATAGAACACTGCCGAATGTCGTAAGAGCATTATTGACTGACGGTCTTTGATCCGCTATATAAATAACCCCAGTAAGTTGGAAGATAAATCGCAAAAGAAACAAGCTCAATACCACGCTTGTCAAGCTATACAACTCGTCTTGATTAATAATATTTGCATTTAAAATATATTGCCAATTTATGTATGGATTAATTACCTGAAATAGAAGAATTATAACACAAAAAATTACCGAAATTATTGCATAAGTTGTACTGACATATTCTCTGGCAAGCTCTCTATTACTTTCCGATAGAGCCCGAGTCAGCTTGTTTCTCATACCGTTACCTATACCAATATCAAAAAAGCTAAACCATGCAAAAATAGAAGATAATGTCAGCCAAACTCCATACCGCTCTTTATCTACATAATCAATTAAAAGAGGAACAAGCAAAATTCCGACGATCACACTAACGATCTTTATAAAAAAAGATAATACTATTTCCCTCTTTATAGAATATGTTCTATATGAGCTATTTGCACTCTTTAAAAAAAACTTAAAGAAAAACATTTTAACTCTAAATATTATATATATCTGTCTTATACTGCCTCAAGTTTTCATCAACCTTAAACCATTCTATGGTTTCAAGCAAACCTTTCGACAACGTATATAATGGCTTCCAGTTGGTATTATCTACAATATTCTTATTTGAACCATAAAGCCTAAACACCTCCGATTTCTCCGGTCTACTTCTTTGTATATCAGTGATTATTCTTGCATCCGGATTAATTTGTAAAATGATTTTATCGGCTAAATCACCAATAGAAATTTCTGACTCAGTGGCAATATTGCAGTCACGCCCTATTAAACCAGCCGACTTGGCAATCTCAACAAAACCAGATACAGTATCTTTGACGAACAATAAATCTCTTGTCGGGTTTAAGTCACCTAACTTAATTTCAGTCTTCCCACTTAATAACTGCGTGATAATAGTAGGTATTACAGCTCGCGCTGACTGGCGAGGTCCGTATGTATTAAAAGGTCTTACTATAGTAACGGGCAAGTCAAAGCTACGATAAAAAGACTCGGCGAGACAATCTGCTGCAATTTTTGAGGCAGAATAAGGGGATTGAGCTTGTCTAGGGTGTCTCTCGTCTATTGGAACATAGCAAGCTGTACCATAAACCTCAGACGTTGATGTTACTATAACTCTTTCGACGTTAAGCTCTCTAGAAGCTTGAAGTATATTTAACGTTCCCTTTACATTAGTGTCAATGTATGAGTCAGGGGAATGATAGCTAAAAGGAATAGCAATCAAGGCAGCGAGATGAAACACAACGTCAACATCTTTAACTGCCCTTCTCACCCCATTAGGATCACGAATATCTCCAGCAAATATTTCCATTTGATCTGTAGACTTTTTCGATAAAGAGTCTAGCCATCCCCAACTATTAAAAGAATTGTAATATACAAACGCCTTAACAAAAGCGCCTTCTTGAAGTAAACCTTCAACCAAATGGCTTCCAATGAACCCATCAGCGCCCGTTACCAATACTCTCTTCCCTTTTAGTTCCATTATTCTAATATCTTTCGATAGGCTTTATTGAACAAAAAGCCTATAACTGTGAGAAAACTAAATAAAAATCCACCCAGCGCGATTCCTTTCGCCTTTCCCGTTCTATCTTTCTCCAGTGGCAAAACAGCGCGATCAACAACCTGAATCAAAGGCGTTTCCTTTCTTAAAGAAATTTTTGCAATCTCCAAATTCTTGACCACTTCTCCATAAACAGCTGAACTTGCCTGTACATCAACCTGCCTCCTCTGAGACGGTGCTCTTAGAATTTGCATCGCAGCATTTGCATTGGGGTTGGCGTCGATAGCTGCTGCTGCACCTCCGATAGACAAGTTTAATACATGGCGCACACTATCCGCCTGTTTCTGGAGAATTTGCAGGTTTTCCAAAGATCGTTTAGTTTTTGTCTGAATATAAAAGTCATTGACGTTTTCAACAATCTTATCGGTAAACTCCTTAGCAAATAATTCATCCTTGGATTTCACCTTTACACTAATTATACTCAGCTTCTTATCAGGTTTACTGACGGTTAAATAGTTTTTTTTTATGTCATTGACAATAATGCCCATGACGCTATCATTCTGTAAATTAAATTGATCTTTAGGAATATCAAATGAAATTTCCATGAGTTCGCGCTTTTCAGCCCATTCTTGCTTCAGGCCGTTAGCTTCAATATATCGGTTAATTAATAACCCCTGCTTGTCGTTGAAATTACCTTTAGACAAGAGTGTCTTCTGAATCATTGAGCGGGATTTATACAACTCTATAATGTTGTCCCCCTGGAATATACCGCTACTGCCGGCGCCGCCCAGATCAATGCCAACCATAGATGCTATCCCCGCATATTGCCCTAAACCACCGCCGTTTCCTTGCTCTTCCAGAACAAATGTACATTCAGCGGTATAAACCGGCTTTTTAAGATAGGCATATAAAAAACCTAAAAGCCCGCCTATCGCACCTGCAAGGACAATAACTCTCCACCTAGACAGCAGATATCTATACCACTCCTTGAGTTTTAGAATCAACTCCTTTAAAGAAATCTCATCATCCTGAGCCTGCCGGTCTGGTTTATTAACTGTAGTATTCAATTCTTTCGTTTAATAAATACACTTTCTACCTAAACAATGCTACAATAATTGCTGCCAATGATGCCAACCCGCTGGTTATTCCCACTAATTCGCCCGTACTCATCCTTCTTGCCTCCGGTTTCTTCGGCACAAAAATCTCAGCTCCTGGCTTCACCACCGGATAGTTGTTAAAAAATAAAAACTTTCCAGCGCTCTCGACAGAACCATTAGCATATATAATGTATGCACTTTTCTTCTTCGCCCGGTCGCTAAAGCCTCCGGCATTCGATATGTATTGCTTAAATCCTTTCCCTCGGGAATAAACCACGGTTACCGGCGATAATACTTCACCGCTTACTTTAACTGTCTGAAGCTGTCGCGGGATATTTAAAATATCTCCTTCTTCTAAAAACAGGTCGTCTTTACCGCCAGGCTTTTTCAGAATGCGGGGAAGATTGATTCCCACATAATCATTTCGTATAGCTGCCTCCTCTTCAATCTTTAGCGTATCGCTGACTTTCTGCTGAAGACGTTGAAATTGTTTCATTCGGTCGAACTCCATTTTCTTTTCAACGTCGGTACTGTCCTTCACTTTCGCCCCTGGACGCTGCAGAGAAGCCCCTTCAACATATGCGTAAGCTGTAAATCCGCCGGTACGTTTCAATAAGTCGGAAATGCGCTCATCTTTATGGGTGATGGTATAAATGCCTGGGTACAATACTTCTCCCTGTACTTTTACCTGCTGCTGTACTGAGTAACCTGACGATGGCCTTACCACTACGATATCAAAGGGCTGAAGTACAAATCCTGCCGTGGCACTTTTCAAATTTTGATTGATGTCGACCTGGAATACCTGGGCTGTACGCGCAGATTCGGATAAGACATCGCTATTTTTTATCCTTCTCGATATTTCCACTCTTTTAGGAGTAGCGCCTTCTCTTAAGCCTCCTGCCTGGATAATTGCATCCTCCAATGTCATTCCTTCGGCGAAATTGAGCCTGCCAGGTTTCAGCACTTCTCCTTCTACCCGAACATTATATTCTTCTTTAAGATCAAAGATGGAAGATATCGTGATTACGTCTTCCCGCTTTAACGGAATATCGGCAGCTTCGCCTGAAAGAACTTTTGCTATATCAAAAGATACCAGCTCGGTTTGAAGATCGTCTTTCAGCCTTGTAATATATGCCCGGTTACGGAAAGCGTCTTCGCGGAGCCCTTCGGCTCTTTCGATCAGCTGTTTTACTGTTAATCCCGGTTCAAGCTCAAACTGTCCAGGCCTGAAAACTGCTCCTTCTATTTTCACCCTATTCTCAAACCTATCGAGGATCTGATCGACAAAATATTTATCCCCACTTGAAGGGTTATACGAAGCAAACGCGTCAGAAGTTACGTCGTCTATCCGGCGTTCTGTTTCTGTATTCTTCAGCACCTTCACCCTTGCCTGATAAGCTCTTTCATTGAAACCGCCGGCAAACCGCAAGAGGTCTGCTAGCTTTTCGCCGGACTTCATTTCAAAGATTCCTGGTCTTTTTACTTCTCCGGTAATCTCTGTGCGGGTGTGATAAGTTGGTACTCTGATCACGTCCTGATCCTGCAATCTGTAATTATTTTTGAATTCTCCATTTAACAGAAAATCGTAAATATCAAGCGTTGCGATTCTTTTGCCTGCCCTGATTAGCTCGATCTGCCGGAACGACCCGTTTTCGGTTGGACCGCCCGAAGAATAGAGGGCGTTGAAAACTGTTGCCAGCGAGGGTAAACTATAGGTGCCCGGTTTTACCACTTCGCCGGTGAGAATGACCTTAATACTGCGGATATTTCCAATGGCTATACTTACAGATGTATTGCCCGACTTTAAACCTGAATAAATGGTTGACAGCCTTGATTTAATCCGGGAAGTAGCTTGCTCAATGGTCATGCCGCTTACCGGGATCACTCCTATATAAGGAATATTGATAGTTCCTTCCGGAGAAACCTTCAGCTGATAGCTGGCTTCTGAATATCCGTAAATATCGATCAGAAGCTCATCATCGGGACCAATCTGATAGTTGCGTGGGGTTGCCAAACGAAGGTTGGGCTCGAATGTAAGCTGACGGTTCCGGAAAAGGTCTGCTCCAAAAATTTTTGATCTCAATTCACTCAGGGCCTTTTCTGCTGCGGAAGCTCCGGAGGCTTGTACTGAATCGGCAGAAGCTGGCTCGAAATTATATTCTCTCCCAGACTGAGCTTGACGGTTATTACCGCTGTTTTTTAATCCCTGACTCCCGTTATTTTGTTTCTCCGTCGCCTTGAGCCTGTCTACGCGTTGCCGCAGCTTCTGTATTTCGACAGGGCTCATTCCCCTGGCCTGCGCTACTTGCTCTAGCTGTGCTTCGCTTAAACCGGTTGCTTCTACCTGGGCTATAAACTGCCTGATCTGGGTATCCGATAACTCATCCACCCTGATATTACTGAAATTCTGGTTTGTTTGTGCACTTACACTGAGTGCGAAAAATAAGGTTGTGAGTATTACAAGTACTCTAATATGTTTAATAGGTCTCACTGTTACTAATATCTAACCCCTTATAGGCTACGGGGGTCCACTAAAATTTGGGTAAAGATAGTACTTCCTGGAACTACGAAAAGAATTATTTTTTCTTAACATCCTTTTTCCCGGCATATGTGATTTTAAATCATCATTAATAATGCGATACATAACATTGATCTGATCAAATAAAGGACAAAAAAGATACCTGAGCTTGTTAGCTGCCTTACAAAACCCAGACAAGTGCCTGACCAAACCCTGATCTTGTCAGCATCTCATTAGACTCTCGTCAGCATCATGTCAGACTCTCGTCAGACTTTAGTCTGACATGATGCTGACGAGATGCTGAGATTATGCTGACGAGATGCGGCATTGGTAAGGGTTTTATCAGGCACTCGTCAGAGATTATCCCTATTTCTGTCCCTTCGGGGTATCAGTTTCATATTATTTCTTTCAGCAAAAAATGCCAGACGAAAGCATTTTCCTGATAAATACAATCAACCATTTGAAAATTAAACATTTTGCTCTATCTTTGCAGTCCCAATTTATGGGGTATACTATAATTGTTTAATTAATTTAATATCAAGCAAGTGAATACGTTAAGTTACAAAACTGTCTCAGCCAACAAAAAGACCGTTAACAAGGAATGGGTAGTTGTTGACGCACAAGGCGAGATTTTGGGGCGCTTGTCTACTAAGATCGCGATGATGATCCGTGGTAAGCACAAGCCTACTTTCACCCCAAACGTAGACTGCGGAGATAACGTGATCGTTATTAATGCAGACAAGGTAAAACTGACCGGTAACAAACTAAGCGACAAGACTTATGTTCGTTACACAGGCTATCCAGGCGGTCAGCGTTTCGTTTCTCCTAAAGAGTTATTGGCGAAGCATCCCGAACGTATTGTTGAAAAAGCAGTACGCGGCATGCTACCTAAAAATCGTTTGGGCCGTGCATTATTCGGAAACCTGTATGTATATGCAGGCGGCGAACATCCACACAGCGCACAAAACCCGAAAGAAGTTAAACTTTAATTAAAGAGAAAAAGAAATGGCGATCACAAACACTTCAGGAAGAAGAAAAACTGCAGTTGCCCGCATCTATTTAACCGAAGGCAGCGGCATCATTACCGTGAACGGTAAAAATCACACCGAGTACTTCCCTACTTTACCATTACAATATATTGTTAACCAGTCATTAGAAGTTTCGGGCTCTACCGGAAAATTCGATGTTACTGTTAACGTAGCTGGTGGTGGCGTTAAAGGACAGGCAGAAGCTGTACGTTTAGCAATTGCTAAAGCTATTGTTGAATTAGATCCGGAAACGAAATCAGGACTTCGCGCTAAAGGTATCATGACCCGCGATGACAGAATGGTTGAACGTAAAAAACCAGGACGTAAGAAGGCCCGTAAAAGATTTCAATTTAGTAAACGTTAATTTCAGGAGGATCAGACAATGGCAAGAACAACATATCAGGACTTACTTGATGCAGGTGTACATTTTGGTCACCTTACCCGTAAATGGGATCCGAAAATGTCGCAGTACATTTTCATGGAACGTAATGGTATCCACATTATAGATTTAAATAAAACCTTAACCAAGCTCGAAGAGGCTTCGGCAGCAATCAAACAGATCGTTAAATCTGGCCGTAAAGTATTATTCGTTGCTACTAAAAAACAGGCTAAGGATATAGTTGCCGAGCAGGCAAAATCAGTTAACATGCCTTTCGTAACCGAACGCTGGTTAGGTGGGATGTTAACCAACTTCGCTACTGTACGTAAGTCGATCAAGAAGATGTCTAACATCGACAAGATGACTAAAGACGGTACTTACGATGTTCTTTCAAAGAAAGAAAAGCTGATGATTCAGCGTGAACGTATTAAGCTTGAAACCCTTTTAGGTGGTATTTCTGACCTTAACCGTTTACCTGCAGCGCTTTTCCTTATTGATGTTAAGAAAGAACACATTGCTGTTACTGAAGCTCTGAAGTTAAACATCCCTACCTTTGCAATGGTAGATACTAACTCAGATCCTTCAAGCATCGATTTCCCGATCCCGGCAAATGATGATGCTACTAAATCAATTTCCCTGATCACTGATATTATTATCAAAGCGATCCAGGAAGGTTTAGACGAACGCAAACGTGAGAAAGAAGACGAAGCTGAAAAAGAAGCTGCTGCTGCTAAAGCTAAAATAGATAGTG
The DNA here is from genome assembly GCF_006716645.1 of Arcticibacter tournemirensis. Classification (NCBI taxonomy): domain Bacteria; kingdom Pseudomonadati; phylum Bacteroidota; class Sphingobacteriia; order Sphingobacteriales; family Sphingobacteriaceae; genus Arcticibacter; species Arcticibacter tournemirensis. The sequence continues at coordinate 412,431 of NZ_VFPL01000002.1, forward strand.
GTGAAGCTGCTAAAGAAGAAGCTGCTGCTCCTCGTCGCGAGAGAGTGGTAACTGCTGCTACAGCTGAGCCTGCTGCTGAAACTGCTGCCGCTGAAACGGCTACAGCTGAAGCTGAAGCTCCTTCGGAAGCTGCTGCTGATCAGCCAAAGAGCGAAAGCGCTGAATAAAATTTGCTGTGGGTTGCGGGTTGCGCGTTGTGGGCCTCCCGCAACTTACAACCTGCAACCCACAACTTTTATACATAAATTTTAATAAAGGAAAAAGAAATGTCAACTGTACAAATTTCTGCCTCAGACGTAAATAAACTGCGCCAGCAAACCGGTGCAGGAATGATGGATTGCAAGAAAGCTTTGATCGAATCAAACGGTGATTTCGAAGCTGCTATCGACTACCTTCGCAAGAAAGGTGCTAAAGTTGCTGCAAGCCGTCAGGACCGCGAATCGAACGAAGGTGTGGTAATTGCCAAGACTACTGCCGATGGCAAACGTGGTGTTATTGTTGAAGTTAACTGCGAAACCGACTTTGTTGCCAAGAATGCTGATTTTATCGCATTTGCTAACAGCATTGCTGATCTTGCTGTAGAAAAAACTCCTGCTTCTCTTGAAGAACTAACCGCTCTTGAGCTTAACGGTTCGAAAGTTGCAGATCAGATTCTTGACCAGACTGGAAAGATTGGTGAAAAGATCGGTGTGAATAAATATGAAATTGTATCTGGCGAAAAAGTGATCGCTTACATCCACGGTAACTACCGTTTAGGTGTATTGGTTGCTCTGAGCGCTGATGCTGCTGGTGTTGAAGAAGCTGGAAAAGACGTAGCGATGCAGATTGCTGCTATGAACCCGGTTGCTATTGACAAGGACGATGTTGATTCGCGTACTATCGAACGCGAACTGGATATCGCTAAAGAGCAGATCCGTGCTGAAGGTAAACCAGAAGCAATGGTTGAAAAGATCGCTCAGGGTAAACTGAATAAGTTCTATAAGGATTCAACTCTGTTGAACCAGGAATTTGTTAAGGATTCTTCTAAAACTATCGCCCAGTTCTTAAACGGTGTTTCTAACGGTTTAACTGTTACTGCGTTTAAGAGAGTACAATTAGGCGCGTAGTCGAGTTGAAGGTTGAAAGTTTAAGGTTCAAAGCCTAAAGTTGAACGACTGGCTTAACGACTAAACATATTTACAAAGGGGTTCTTTTGCAATGCAGAAGAACCCCTTTTTTTGCGTCGTTCTTTCCTTAAAGAGCGCATGGTCCTTGCTTTCAACTTTAAACTCTCGACTTTCAACTAAAAATTGTACCTTTGCCCGGCATCTAAAGCCACTCTTCTATTAAGTTCAAATGGATCAAATACAAAAAAATATTAAAAGTAAACTGATCTCAAATCTCATTTCTCATTTCTTAAATCTCGTATGAAATATAAGCGTATCCTCTTAAAACTGAGCGGCGAATCGTTAATGGGCGATAAACAGTATGGCATTGACAGCGACCGGGTGCTGCAATATGCACGCGACATTAAAGCTGTTTTTGATAAAGGAATCGAAATTGCTATTGTTATTGGAGGAGGAAACATCTTCCGTGGTTTAAGTGCTGAGAAATCAGGAATGGACCGCGTTCAGGCCGACTATATGGGTATGCTTGCAACGGTAATTAACAGCATGGCCCTGCAGGATGCACTTGAAAAGCTGAGCGTTAAAACACGGCTTATGACAGCTATTAAAATGGAGCAGATCTGCGAACCTTTTATCCGCCGACGGGCTGTACGTCACCTCGAAAAAAGACGTATTGTGATTTTCGGAGCGGGCACAGGTAATCCCTATTTTACTACCGACACCTGCGCTTCCCTGCGTGCAATAGAAGTTCAGGCCGACGTTGTATTGAAAGGCACCCGCGTTGATGGCATTTACACGGCCGATCCGGAGAAATTCCCTGAAGCTGTAAAATATGATGAGATCACCTTCCAGGAAGTCTACGACAGGGGACTGAATGTTATGGATATGACTGCTTTTACACTTTGCCAGGAAAACAAGCTTCCGATCATCGTGTTTGACATGAATAAACCGGGTAACTTTATGCGTATTGCAAACGGAGATACTATCGGAACTTTAGTAAGAGGATAAAAAAATAAGTAATTTTATAGCCTGATATAAAGATTTTTATGAATGACCTTATAAAGAAACAGCTTAACGATGCAAAAACACTGATGGATAAAGCCGTCGATCACGCCGATAGTGAACTGACCAAGATCCGTGCAGGTAAGGCAATGCCATCCATGCTCGACAGTGTAATGGTTGAATATTATGGCAATCCAACACCGCTTACACAGGTGGCAAGCGTCAATACTCCCGATGCACGCACATTGGTAGTTCAGCCCTGGGAGAAAGCTTTGCTCCCTAAAATTGAAAAAGCGATTGTTGACTCAAATGTTGGCCTCAATCCTCAGAACGATGGATTGGTGATCCGCCTAAATGTTCCTCCTCTTACCGAAGAACGCCGTCGCGATCTTGTGAAGAAAGTGAAAGAAGAAGCAGAAAAAGGAAGAATTGCCATACGGAATATCCGTAAAGATACAAATGGAAAAATTCAGCGCCTAAAAGCTGAAGGTGTGTCGGAAGACGAAATAAAAGGCGGCGAAGCCGAAGTACAGAAACTCACAGATAGCTATATCGTGAAAGTCGACAAGCTGGCTGAAGTGAAGGAAAAAGATATTATGACCGTCTGACGAAGCTGACAGCTCAAAAAATTCATCTGAATAAAGTAATAATAAGGGGAATGGTGTTTGAACGTCATTCCCTTTATTACTTTTGTAAGAATGAAGCTGCTTTACAATTACCTGAAAAATTACAAGGGGCTGATAGCTTTCGCCCTGCTCCTTGCGGCAATCAACCAGATCTTCTCTTTCCTGGATCCCTGGATCTTCAGGAAGATCATCGATAAATACGTAACACATTACCAAAACTACACCACTGAGGAATTCTTTAAGGGGGCGGGGATGCTTATCCTGGCAGCAATGGGCGTGGCGATGGTGTCGAGGATTGCTAAAAACTTCCAGGACTATTATGTCAATGTGATCACTCAGCGCCTGGGCGCCCGGATATATTCTGATGGCCTTGCCCATTCGCTCGAGCTTCCATACCAGGTTTTTGAAGACCAGCGGAGCGGCGAAACACTGGGCATCCTACAGAAAGTTCGCATTGATACCGAAAAGCTGATCATCGCTACCATAAACATACTCTTTACGAGCATTATCGGCATCATTTTCGTTTTCATCTATGCGGTTAATATTCATTGGCTGATTGCCGTTTTTTATATTGCCGTGATACCGGTCTTGGGGACCGTAAGCTCTGTATTGAGCAAGAAGATTAAGGTGGTTCAAAAGAACATTGTTTCAGAAACTACAGCGCTGGCGGGCTCTACCACAGAATCTCTCCGCAATATCGAACTGGTGAAAAGTTTGGGACTTTCCTCGCAGGAGATAAAAAGATTAAACAGCACTACCGACAAAATCCTTGGCCTCGAGCTAAAGAAGGTAAAATATGTTCGCAGTCTTAGCTTCGTCCAGGGCACGCTTGTTAACCTCCTGCGAAATGGTATCATCTTTCTGATGATGTTCCTGATCTACGACGGGCAGATCACCATTGGTGAATTCTTTTCGTTGTTCCTCTATTCCTTTTTCATCTTCGGCCCGCTTCAGGAGCTGGGCAACATTATTAATACCTATCGCGAAACTGAAGTCTCGCTGGCAAATTTTAAAAGCATTATGAGCACTCCAAAGGAGGTCAGGCCATCTAACCCGGTTAGGATTGATCATATTACCGATCTGAGCTTCCAGAACGTCAGCTTTAAACATCTTACGGCCAACCGGAATGCTTTGAATCATATCAGCTTTAGCACAAAGAAAGGGCAGACTATCGCCTTTGTTGGCCCTTCGGGATCGGGTAAAACTACTTTGGTAAAGCTGCTGGTTGGACTCTATCTTCCGAAAGAGGGTCAGATCCTTTATAATCATGTCCCTTATTCTGATATCAATCTCGACCAGCTTAGAGAACAAATTGGTTTTGTGACTCAGGATACGCAGTTGTTTTCAGGAACGATTCGCGAAAACCTTCTTTTTGTCCGTCCCGAAGCTACAGATGCAGAGTGCATGGAAGTTCTTCAGAAAGCGGCGTGTCAAACTCTGCTAGCCAGGGCCGATAAAGGTCTTGATACGATGATCGGAGAAGGAGGTGTGAAGGTTTCGGGTGGAGAGAAACAACGTCTTTCCATTGCGCGTTCTCTGCTACGCCGGCCGGATATTCTCGTATTCGACGAAGCTACTTCAGCCCTCGATTCGCTGACCGAAGAAGAAATTACCAAAACGATTCGCGATGTATCGGTAATGGACGAACGAATCACTATCCTCATCGCTCACAGACTTTCTACCATCATGCATGCTGATCGTATTTATGTGCTTGAGAAAGGGGATATTGCCGAATCGGGGCGTCATCACGAGCTCCTCGAAGAAAGAGGCTTGTATTACGCCATGTGGAGACAACAAATCGGGGAGCGGGAAGAGGTGTAGTAGTTCCCGAAAGAAAACGAAGTTTTCTTTCGGGAAGGTTGTCAGCTGTCAGAAATCAGCAATCAGATTTGACTGGCATGAAATGGTGAACGCAATTAGCTGGCAGAGATTAGCAATCAGCTTTAGCTAGCGTTAAATAGTGAAAAAAGTTTTTCTATATTTATAAAAAAACCAACAATGAACACATTACTATTCCTTAACATCGGAGCATCAGAACTTTTAATAGTCGCTTTATTGCCGCTGATCCTTATGATTTTTTGCCTTGTGGATGTCTTACGCTCAGATTTCAAAGATCGTAGCATAAAACCTTTATGGTGCCTTGTAATAATATTAGCGCCTTTTTTCGGATCCCTTATCTACCTATTGGCAGTGAGAAACCAGAAGATTCAATACCATCGTTAGCCGCAGGTTACTCCATGGTTTTAGCATACTACTAGTGTTATGTTAAGTCAAACATGACTTGTTTCTTACTATCGGTCGTTATGCTTTAAGCTTAGTACTTATTACGTATAAATTAACACTAGACCAATTGCCTTAGGGGGTAAAAGTGTTACACTTTATTGCCAGAAAGGCTTCAGTTTGATACAGAAGCCAGCTTAAGGGCAAGCCTAATGGCCGGCCACTGACTACATTCTTGTTATTTTTCGTGGATCTCCTTCAACCCCAACGGTACCAGAGCCTTCGTTTTCAGATACGTTAAGCTCACTACTATAAGCGTCATGGTTCCTCCAAAAATTACGGCAGGAACAGTCCCCATTAGCTTAGCTGTGAGCCCGGATTCGAATGCCCCGATTTCATTGGAAGAGCCTATAAACATAGAGTTCACCGCTGAAACCCGGCCACGCATATCGTCGGGAGTTAGCAGCTGCATAATGGTGGAGCGGATCACCACGCTTACACTATCGAACACTCCTTCAAAGAAGAGGAATATTAAAGTAAGATAAAAGCTGGTAGACAGTCCGTAACAAATGATGGAAACGCCGAAGCCGGTGACGGCAATTAAAAGGTTCCGCCAGGGTTTATTCATAGGGGAATGGCGGGCCATAATCAACATCGTAATTACTGCACCAACGGCTGGTGCCGCACGCATAAGTCCGAACTGCTCTGCTCCTACGTGCAGCACCTCACTGGCAATTACCGGGATCAGGGCAACGGCCCCTCCGAAAAACACGGAGAACATGTCGAGACTCATCGCGCCGAGCATCATCCTGTTACTGAACACAAATTTTATACCCACCGAAAGGTTCTGAAATATATTTTCCCGGGGGACGAACTGCGGCGGCATCTTCCTTAGAAAAAAAAGACAGCTGAAAGCTGCAATCATAAACACTAGTATAATTAGGAAAGTTAGCGAAACACCCCCATACGCGTAAATCAGTCCCCCTGCTGCCGGTCCGGCGATGGAAGCAACCTGATAGCCGGTACTGTTCCAGGTAGAGGAATTGGGATAGTGCTCGCGTGGAACCACCTGTGCCATGATCGAAAACGTGGCAGGCCCCATAAAACCGCGACAGATACCTATACAGAAAATCATGACGTATACAATTCCGACAATATGCCCGGCTCCCAGTTTAGCGGTCAATGCCGGAAGAGTTATGAGGTATAAGATGGCAGAACAGGTGAACATGCCGCCAATAATGATCTTAAGTAAGCCGGTCTTCTCCGATTTGTCAGCTACATAACCTCCATAGAGTGCAATGCCGATAGCTGGAATAGCCTCCGAAAGACCAATCATGCCAAGGGAAAGGGGATCTTTCGTCAAATGATAGATATACCACCCAATTACCACCGCCTGAATCTGATAACCAAATGTCAGGAAAAACCTCATTATTAAATAAGCACGGAATTCGGGAAACCGCAGAGCGGCATAAGCATCTTTTCGGGGAGGCTGTGAACTATCTGTATCCATTTTATTAGTAGCTATAGGCAGTCGGGTGTCGGCAAAAAGCTTTCAGAATGAACAAATATACATAATCCATCTTGATTCCTGTATTCTGATACCTGTATCTTGGTACTTGATTCCTGTATCTTGATTCTTGATACTAGACACTTGATACTATCCTCACGATATCTTATTCCAGCTAATCGCAGGAGTTTTCCGGAGAAAGTATTCTTTTAAGAGAACATTTTTATCTGTGTTCAGTTCAGGGTCATCCTCAAAGATCCGGATGACGGCATCTCTTGCTTCCTGGAGGATGTGCTGATCATGGGCAAGGTCGGCCAGTTTCAGGTCGAGCACACCACTTTGCTGTGTACCTTCAATATTACCAGGTCCGCGTAGTTGCAGGTCGGTTTCGGATATTTCAAAACCGTCGTTCGTTTTAACCATCGTCTGAAGCCGTATTCTAGCCTCCCTGCTTAATTTATTCCCGCTCATCAGCACACAATACGACTGTTCCGCTCCGCGCCCCACACGGCCTCTCAGCTGATGCAGCTGCGACAAGCCAAAACGTTCGGCATTCTCTATAATCATCACACTGGCATTCGGAACATTTACGCCAACTTCGATAACCGTCGTTGCCACCATAATCTGCGTCTCGCCCTTCACGAACCGCTGCATCTCAAAATCCTTATCTGCAGCCTTCAACTTACCGTGGACGATACTGATCCTGTATTGCGGAAGGGGAAACTCACGTGATATGGCTTCAATTCCGGCTTCAAGATACAAGAGGTCCAGTTTTTCACTCTCTTTTATTAATGGATAAACGATATAGACCTGACGTCCCTTTGCGATCTCCTGCCGCATAAACCCAAACATCCGCAAGCGCTGGCTTTCAAACAAGTGGATAGTCTTAATAGGCTTCCGGCCGGCAGGAAGTTCGTTAATAACGGAGATGTCAAGGTCGCCGTAAAGGGTCATCGCGAGGGTGCGGGGTATAGGCGTCGCCGTCATCACCAGCACATGAGGCGGAACACTGTTCTTTCGCCATAACTTCGCCCGCTGTTCTACTCCAAAACGATGCTGCTCATCGATAACAGCAAGTCCCAGATTCTTGAACTGTACCTCATCCTCAATGAGTGCATGGGTGCCTACCAGTATATTGAGTGATCCATCCTGCAGAGCCTGGTGTATTATCCTGCGTTCCTTCTTAGGCGTAGAGCCGCACAATAAGGCCATGTTAATAAATCCCTGGCCCATCATCTTTTCAAGAGAAGCATAGTGCTGCTTTGCCAGGATTTCGGTAGGAGCCATCATACAAGTTTGGAAACCATTATCAATGGCCAAGAGCATACTCATTAAGGCTACCACGGTTTTGCCACTACCTACATCCCCCTGAAGCAGCCGGTTCATCTGGATACCTTTTTGAGTGTCCTGTCTGATTTCCTTTAGCACCTTCTTTTGAGCATTGGTAAGATCGAAGGGTAATTTATCCGAATAAAAGGCATTAAATTTCTCTCCCACCTGCCCGAACAATAGCCCGCGAAACTTGCCGGTACGTAGAAGCTTATTTCTGAGAAGCTTTAACTGGATAAAGAACAGTTCCTCAAATTTCAGGCGATGTCGCGCCGCTTCCAGACTATTCGGGTTCTGAGGAAAGTGAATTTGCTGAATAGCGTCAGCCTTATTAAGCAGCCTGTGCTTTGAACGAAGATAATCGGGAATGGTTTCCTGGATGGATCTTCCAACAATTTCCAAAGCCGATGCCTGGAGACGTTGTAAACTCTTAGTATCCAGAAACGACTGTTTCAGCTTTTCGGTAGAGTTGTAGACGGGCTGCAAGGTGAGGTTTCCCTGTTTTACTGCAGATGGATTATATAACTCCAGCTCCGGGTGAGAAATGGAGAACCTGCCATTAAATTCCGTCGGCTTCCCGAACACAATAAACACGGCACCCGGCTGGACTAATTTGTCGGCCCAGCGAATACCCTGGAACCACACGAGCTCAAGTACGCCGGTATCATCCTTCAGCTGAGCCACCAGCCGCCGCGACTGCTTCTCACCAATAATTTCCTTTGATAAGACCCTCCCTATTACCTGAACCGAGGGCATATCTGCAGATACCTCCCTGATTTTGTAAAACCTTGTACGGTCTACGTAGCGGAAAGGAAAATGCTGTAATAAATCGTTAAACGTATAAACACCCAGCTCCTTCTTCAGCAGTTCAGCTTTTTGCTGTCCTACTCCTTTCAGGTACTCAATAGGCGTGTCTAAGTTCAAACCTTCGCTTTTTTGCTTACGCTTTAGTTGCCACTACAGAGATCTCCACATTCACATTTTTAGGCAACCCTGCAACGGCAATAGTTTCGCGTGCAGGAAAAGCGCCTGTAAAATACGAACCGTAAATCTCGTTAACGACAGGAAACAGGCTCATATCAGAAAGGAAAATGGTGGTTTTCACAATATCTTCAAAGCTAAATTCTGCTTCCGCCAGTATAGCCGATAAGTTATCCATCACTTGTTTTGTTTCATCCTCTACAGAGGAAAGCACCAATTCATTGTTTTGAGGATTGATCGCTATCTGTCCTGAAACGTATAAAAAACCATTTGCAACAATAGCTTGATTGTAAGGGCCAATTGGCGCTGGAGCATTCGGGGTTTTGATAATCTGCTTCATATTTTAAGAAAGCCAGTCTATGAGTTTATAAATAATTCCTGCGAGGAATATGAGTATTGCTATTGCGTTAATAATGTGCATCACCTTCAGGTTAAAGCTCTGAGGCCTGTCGGGGTTTCTTCTCCTGAAAAAATACATAGCCATTAGGATGAATTATTTAGATGCAAACTAAGATAAACTTGTTTTATATGCAAGTTTAAAAGCTTATTAAGCAACATCGCTCTCTTTCGTGCACAGAATTCAAAAAGAGAGCAAAAAAAGAGAGGGCTCCTGACGGGAGCCCTCTTTGATAATATGCTTAAATACTATATTATCTTATTTTTTGATTTCAACACGACGGTTCTGAACACGTCCTTCTTCAGTTGAATTTGAAGCAAGTGGACGGCTTTCACCGAAAGCTTTAACTGTAACGCGGTTTGCGTCAACACCTGAGTTAACAAGGTAAGTCTTTACAGAATTAGCTCTGTCTCTTGACAGGTTCATGTTGTAAGCTTCAGTACCTTCAGCAGAAGCATGTCCTTCTAAAGTTAAAGTAGAAGAAGAGTTAGCTCTTAAGTCAGAAGAAACCTTATCTAAAGTAGGATAAGAAGAAGTTCTCAATACTGAGCTATCGAATTCAAACTGAATGTTAGAGTAGCTTGCAGAAGCACTGTCAGCAGTAGGTAACTGAAGAGGGCAACCAGCGCCATCTACAACAGTTCCAGCAGGAGTACCAGGGCATTTGTCGAATCTGTCAGAAACACCATCGCCATCAGCATCAGCAGAAAGCTGGTTAACAGTATTTTCCAAAGTGCTTACGCGAGTTTTAAGAGCTTCAACTTCCTGACGTAATGTAGGATCTTTTAATTCATCATACATTAAAGCCACAGGGTTTGACCACTGTAAACTTGGTTTGCTAGAGTTACCCAGAGTGAATTCAAGACCAGCGTATCCATAAGACCATTTGTCTTTGTTAGAAGTACCACCAGTCCAGGTTCCGTCAAGGTTATCAGCATCAAGGAAGTTAGCATCGTAACCTAAGTTTAATGCAACTACTTCTCCTAATTTAAAGCTGATACCTGCACCAACCGGGATGAACAGTTCAGTTCTGCTGCCAGCAGCATCACCTGGATCGTATCCGGTTAAACCAGCACCTGCGTTAATGAAGAAACCAACATTCTTGGTTCTGCTAAGGAAAGATACAGTTCCAACATTAACAACACCTTTTAAAGATACTGCGTAGTTAAGATCTGTTTCGAAATCACCAACACCTCCCTGATAATCATCGCGAGTACCAGAAAGCTTGCCCATTGTACCATCCAGCTTTAAAGCGAAGGAAGGAGCAAGTTGTTTTTTAATGAACAGGCCATAACCTAAGTTAGCATCCCAGTCATTGTAATCATTTGATCCAAAGCCAACGATAGGAGTTAAAACCCCACCAGTTACACCAATAGACCAGGTTCTGTACTGTGCTCTTCCGCCAAACACCGTGGCAGTAGAGGTCGAAGTCATAGTGGTATCCTGAGCTGAGGCTGCAGTAGCTGCCATCATTAACAGGGAACCAGCTACAACTTTCTTAATTGTAGAATAATTCATGTTCTGTTTGTTTTAAGGTTAAACAAATTTTTAATTGCGTAATTTGTCACAAATTTAATCATAACTTTGATATCGCCAAATAATCAAACTTTGTACCATTTTCTTTACCATAAACAAATTATCTTCAGAAAAGGTTTGTTGAATAAGTTAAATAAGGTAACAAATTAAAGAATCTTTCGTATAAAAGCAGTTATCGGCATTGCTCCGTCCTAATACAAGACATTGAATGTTAACCTGATAAGACAGAAATGCGATTCAGATATCAGCAATCACCGTTTTTTGAAAGCTTCTTGCAAATTTTACAGATTAGTGAACATGACACACCTGACAGTGGCAGCCTGGCTAGTAAAAAAGTTACAGTTGTATAATTCCTATACACCATAAAGTACTGTTTTTACTACATATTGTCGGAAAAGTTAACAATAAAACGATTTAATTCACCTAGGTAACAGAAACTTGCCTTTTAATAAATATCCTCTTCAAAATCTCAATAGTGACCAGAAAAAGAAGCAATTCAAATGACAGTCTCGTGGCTTGGTTAATTTTTTCGCACATTTGTCTTTAGAACAGAATATATATATGCCATTTATACAAAAGATAACCTTCATTATTTTTATCTGATATTATTGCAGCTCTTCATATGAATGATACACCAAAACATATATTGGTTTCCCGAAATGACGCTGTTGGTGATGTAATCCTTGCTTTTCCTGTTTGCGGACTGATAAAAGAATATTTTCCTGATTGTAAAGTATCGTTTCTTGGCAGAACCTATACAAGGGAGATTGCACTGTCAAGTACTTTCGTTGACAACTTCGTAAATCAGGATGAGTTAACCCATCAGAGCGAAGATGAAGGTGTCGCTCAACTCTCTAAATTAAATATAGATACGGTGATTTTCTTAAGGCCCGATAAAAGTCTTGCCAGAATCGCCAAAAAGGCGGGCATCAAACTACGAATTGGCACTGCTCACAGGGTCTATCATTGGTATACCTGTAATAAGCTTGTCAGGCTTAGCAGAAAGAATTCACCGCTTCACGAAGCCCAGTTAAATGTAAAGCTTCTAAAGGGAGTTAATATAAAGAAGAAGCTGACGCTGTCCGAAATTCCGGCATACTATGGGCTAAAGAGGATTGAGCCCTTAATGGATGAGTACCGGCAAATGCTTTCTGAAGACAAGTTTAATCTGATCCTTCATCCAAAATCGCATGGTAACAGTCTCGAGTGGCGACTTCAGAACTTTACCGGGCTGATACAAAAGCTCGACCCAGCGAAATTCAGAATCTTTATCAGTGGGTCCCGTAAAGAAAATGAGATTCTAAAGCCCTGGATCGAAGAACAGGGTGACAGAGTGATCAATATTTGCGGGAAATTATCTTTAACACAGTTTATTTCATTTATTAATTCGAGCGACGGCCTGATAGCCGCAAGTACCGGCCCGCTTCATATCGCAGCGGCATCGGGAATTCACGCGTTAGGACTTTACACCGATATAAAGACCAAGGATGCGGGACGCTGGGGCCCCATAGGAGAAAAGGCAGAGCATCTGCAGTGCAAGCATGCGGATATGGACACGATTACCGTTGATATGGTATATGAAAAAGTTACAAAGTGGATATAATGAGCGTTCATATATTCGTAGTTTAAATGCAGCTATAAAGCTTTTATGAAAATTAAGAAACCCGAACATATTCTAATAAGCAGGACCGATGCAATTGGCGACGTAATTCTTACTTTGCCGGTATGCGGTCTCATAAAAGCCCATTATCCCGACTGCAAAATTTCTTTTTTAGGCCGGCTGTACACGAAAGAGGTGGTGCAGCTGAGTACTCATGTGGATGAATTTATTGATTACGACGAATGGAAGTCCATTTCAGATAAGGATGCCGTCCATTTCCTCAGACTTAAAAGGATCGATACGATCATCCACGTATTTCCTAAGAAAAGGATAGCCTTAATCGCCCGGCAAACAGGAATTCCATTACGGATAGGTACTACTAACCGTATTTATCACTGGTTTACCTGTAACTGCCTGATCCGCCTAAGCAGGAAACATTCTAACTTCCACGAGTCGCAGTTAAACATCAAGTTATTAAAGGGGATAAATATCCCAACCGCACATAGTAAAGAAGAAATATCAGAATACTATGGTCTGAGTAAGCTACCCGATTTACAGGAAGAATATTGTTCGCTTCTTTCAAACGAACGCTTTAACCTGATATTACACCCTAAATCAAAGGGAAGCGGGAAAGAATGGAGCCTTGAACGCTATTCGGAGCTGATTAAAAAGCTTGACAAATCTAAATTCAAGTTGTTTGTCAGCGGATCGACCACTGAAAAGGCTCTTCTTGACAGCTGGCTCTCCCAGCATAAAGACGACGTAACGGATATAACAGGACTCTTAACGCTCGAGCAGTTTATAGCTTTCATAAGCAAATGCGATGGTCTGGTAGCCTCTGGCACTGGTCCGCTGCATATTGCCGCTGCTTTAGGATTGAATGCACTGGGACTTTTTCCCAATGTAAGACCTATACATGCAGGGCGGTGGGCTCCGATAGGCAAAAAAGCCGAGTATATTGAATGTACAAATGCGGATATGGATTCCATTACTGCCGACATGGTTTATGACCGGCTCGATTATTGGTCAAAACAGCTGTAGCGTTTTTGGGGGTATCATCGTATGATGACTATACGCTGCTTATAATCAGGTTAATTTTTTTAATGAATGTCAGTTATTTCGTCTTCTCTGCTTATTTCCACCTATAATTGGCCCGGGGCTTTAAGACTATGTCTTTTAAGCGTGGCGGCTCAAAAGGTGCTGCCCGATGAGGTACTGATTGCCGACGACGGCTCGGGTATAGAGACGAAGCAATTGATTGATTCATTTAAAAAAGAGTTTCCAGTCCCTTTAATCCATGTGTGGCATGAAGATAGAGGGTTCAGAAAGACGAGGATCCTTAATACGGCAGTAAGACAAAGTGTAGGAAAATACATCATCCAGGTGGACGGGGACGTAATCCTTCATCCGTTCTTTATAAAAGATCATTTAGATGTTTCTGAGAACGGCACATTCGTTCGCGGAACAAGGGCAAGGTTAACAGAAGAAAAAACAAATGAGATGCTGAACAAGGGCAAAATCAATGTAAATGCTTTTTCCAGAGGAGTATATCACCGGTTGAATGCCCTGCATCTGCCTCTTCTTAAAGCACTGGGAATTCGGAAAGAGAATTCAGGCAGAAGTGTCAGGGGCAGCAACCTTGCATTTTGGAAAGATGATTTTGTTGCTGTAAATGGCTATAACACTGATCTCAATGGCTGGGGCCATGAAGACGAAGAACTGGCAACCCGGTTCATCAACAATGGTATTATGAAAAAGATCGTTAAACTGTGCGCAATCCAGTTTCATTTGCATCATGCAGAGACATCTAAAGAAAATGAACCATTTCATTCTCAAATAATACAAACAACTATAAAAAACAAAACAAAAACCTGTGTTAATGGATATAGTTACAATTGATATGAAGCGAGGAATAAAGACATCTTTAATTATCTCCACTTATAACTGGCCCGAAGCTCTCAATCTGTGCCTGTTAAGTGTTACCAGACAATCTGTGCTTCCGGATGAAGTAATTATTGCCGACGATGGCTCGACATTTGAAACAGCTGAGCTCATAGATAAAATACGACTTTCTTTTCCGGTGCCTTTAATCCACGTCTGGCAGGAAGATGAAGGCTTCCAGTTAGCGAAGATCAGGAATAAAGCAATCGCTCATGCCCGTCATGAGTATATTATACAAATTGATGGCGACCTGGTACTGCACAAACACTTCATTAAAGACCATATCGAGCTTAGCAAGCCCGGAACATTTATTACCGGCAGCAGAGTATTGATGAACAAGAGCCTTTCAGAAGAATTATTGAGCACGCGGGTAACCAACGCTTCTGTGTTTAGCTCAGGAGTTAAAAACCATTTTAATATTCTCAGAATAAAGTTCTTGCGGGATTACTTTGCAGATAGGTATAAACAGAAAGACATGCTTTATCTCCGCGGGTGCAATATGGCTTTCTGGAGGGACGATATTATCAAGGTGAACGGATATAATGAAGAATTTAAGGGCTGGGGAAAAGAAGATAATGAAATAGCCGTGCGACTGATCAACTCAGGAATTAAGAAACGGGCTATAAAATTCGGAGGTATCGTCTTTCATATTTATCATTCAGAGAACTGCCGCGCCCAAAGCCATGAAAATGAAACCAGGCTTGCAAATGCGATCAAACACAAGATCACGTATTGCCAAAGGGGAATAAGTCAGTATTATAACTTAAGGACAGGGATAAGCATCTAAAGAGATGTCTGCTACGCCACTTATATCAGTTATTCTTGTTACATATAACGTAGAAAAACTATTACAAAATTGTCTGAATAGTATCTTTCGGCAGGAATATCCTTCTCTTGAAACCATTGTAATAGATGGTGCCAGCACTGATGGCACTATCGATATCTTAAAGGCTAACAGCAGCAGGATCAAATTCTGGAAAAGCGAAAAGGACAGTGGCATTTATGACGCCATGAACAAAGCGCTGGACCACATTTCAGGTGAATGGGTATACTTCATTGGAGCAGACGATGAGCTGACCCCCGACTTTTCAGCGCTGGCCTATGAACTGAAAGACGCATCGGCAATTTATTATGGCAGTGTGTTGAAAGACGGAAAAAAATACCTCGGCCAATTATCCCCATACCACCATGCGAAGACCGGAATTAACCATCAGGCTATGTTTTACCCTGTGTCAGTATTCAGGAAGTATAAATTTGACACTACGTATCCCATTTCCGCCGATCATATCTTAAACATGTGGTGTTGGAAAGACAAAGATTTCAGATTTGAATTCAGGGACTATATTATTGCGATATTCAATCACACTGGTGTTTCGTCTCTAAAAAAGGATTTGCTTTTTGAAAAAAGGAAAGCAAACCTGATACTAAAAAACTATGGAGTAGCCATCTGGCTGCGATTTCTGTTCAAAAAACTTAAAGCCCGTCTTTCATCTTCTTGAGAACTTACTACCTTTTGCTGAAAGCAAAACCATGGGTAAGACTGAATACGATTTTACGCGGTAGCTTAAGAACCTTCAAGGTCGCCTTTGCTCTTAAACTTTCTATAGGTATCAACCGTACCAGATACAATAGAACGGAGCAATACATAATACGGGCGCTGTCACCGTTTGCTTCCTTCTCCCGTCTCAGTAAGACCCGTACCTCATCCAGATATTCTCCCCGCTGCTGATTGCTTTTTTGATTCTCCCTTCTGAAGCGAAAGCCTCCAAGCATAAAAGAAGTGGTATATAGTTTTTCATGCCTGAAAAACCTCAGCCATAAATCAAAATCAGCAGCTAAAGAATAATTGCAGTCTATGAAAGCGCCTGCCTTGTTCCACAAATCACGCCGCCAGAATACCGATTCCTGCTGTATGAATTTTCCTTTATAAAGATACATTCTCCATTTCGACCAACGCTGCTCATAAGGCTCCTTATCAAACGTGAAGGGGTGCCCGTCTTCATTATAGAAGGTATTATTGCCCATGATCCATTTTACGTCAGGAAATTGAAGAAAAATCTTGGCTGCTGTAAACAAAGCGACCTTGTGATACATGTCGTCGGAATTGATCCATGCCATTATATCCCCTGTTGACCGCTCAAACCCCTTCTGTAGGGCATGATACAGTCCCCCATCAGCTTCACTGATCCAATAAGTCAGATGCTCCTCATATTTCTTAATTATCTCAACCGAATTATCAGTACTTCCCCCGTCAATGATAATATATTCAAGGTTGGGATAACCCTGGCTTAAAACGGAACGTATTGTATCCTCCAAAAACTGGCCCTGATTATAGGATGGTGTTACAATGGATATTTTGGGTAACATGTGCCGCATTTATTTTAGTAGCTGCCAAAGATAAATATTAAAGCTAAGGTCATATTCATCTGAACTGATTTAGATTTCGCCGACTATCTGAGGTTTTTTAATACTTTTGCAGATTAACTCATTGAATGAAGACATATTTCAGATTATTATCTTTTGCAAAACCGATTCAAAAGTTTGCGATACCCTATGTCGTGACGACGATGCTGTCTGTATTATTTAATACGCTGAACCTGGCTCTTATAGTTCCTCTGTTAACCTTTCTTTTCGATACTGCCGCCGGAACCACCGTTTATACAAAGCCTGAAAGCATCTTTAATATGATGGGCAACTTTCGATATTACTCCCAGGAGATTAACAGGGCTTACGGCACTTACGGTGCACTGCAGTTCATCTGCGTAGTTATCATCATATCGGTATTATTGAGCAATCTGTTTAAATACCTCTCTCAGAGAATCATGGAAAACCTTCGTATCCATACCTTGCTTAACATACGAAGAACCGTTTTCGACAACGTGATGAATATGCATCTGGGTTATTTCAACAATGAGCGAAAAGGAGATATTCTTTCTAAAATAACTAATGACGTTCAGGTTGTTCAATTCACTGTAAGCGGAACCCTGCAGGTAATCTTCAGGGAGCCTTTTCAATTACTGGCCTACTTATTTACTCTGTTCTCTATCTCTTATAAACTAAGCTTTGTATCTATTCTTTTCATTCCCATCTCTGCCATATTTATTGCACGGCTGGTAAAGAGCCTTAAGAATCAAGCTACGGGCTCTCAGGCATCTTTCGGGATGATGGTGAGCAATCTCGAAGAAGCGCTCTCGGGTGTTAAAATAATCAAGGCGTTCAACGCTGCCAGCTTCATTAAACAAAAGTTTAACAGAGAGAACGAAAACTTCTCTGAGATCGGTCGGCAGATGGCGAAGAAACAACAACTAGCCTCACCTATTTCCGAATTCCTGGGAGTACTCATGGTAGCCTTCATTGTATTATACGGCGGTAATCTTGTACTAAGTGGAAGCGGAGAGCTGTCAGCCCAGGCATTTATTGGTTACATTGCGATTTTCTCGCAATTGACCCGCCCGGCCAAAGCGTTATCTGACTCTTTTACAGGTATCAACTTAGGACTTGCGGCAGGCGAACGTATACTCGAGCTGGTCGACATGAAACCAGATATTCAGGATGCGCCTGATGCGATAGATGTGAATGATTTTAAAGATTCCATCCTTCTTGATAGCGTTACTTTTGCGTATGGTGAAAAGACCATTCTCGATAACGTTTCCGTTAAAATACCCAGGGGCAAAACGATTGCCCTTGTGGGCCCGTCGGGGGGAGGTAAATCGACCTTGATGGACTTAATACCGAGATTTATAGAGCCAAAAAGCGGAACGATCTATTTTGACGGAATTGACATTAAAAAGATCAAAATGGACTCCCTTCGTGCACAAATGGGATTTGTAAATCAGGAATCTATTCTCTTCAACGACACTATTTTTAATAATATAGCTTTTGGCAAACCTGATGCTACACAGGAAGAAGTTGAAGCTGCTGCCAGGATAGCCAATGCTCACAGCTTTATTATTAACACTGATAATGGTTACCAAACCAACATTGGCGACAGAGGGATTAAGTTGTCGGGCGGTCAAAAACAGCGTATTAATATCGCCCGTGCAGTCTTAAAGAATCCTCCGCTTATGCTGCTGGATGAAGCAACGTCAGCCTTAGATACCGAATCAGAAAGACTTGTCCAGGATGCTCTGAACAGACTCATGAAAAACAGGACTACCCTTGTTATCGCTCACCGGCTAAGCACCATCCAGGATGCCGACCTAATCCTCGTGCTGGAGTCGGGACGGATCATTGAAAAGGGTACACATTCTGAACTGATGACAGATGACGGTGTATATAAAAGGCTGGTAGAAATGCAGACATTCAGTGAATGATGTCGCATACCTGGTAGATTTACCGTATAAGTAGCAGAAGATCGCTATGTACATTAAAAACAAGAAGAAATTCAGGCTCGTTCGCTTCATTCTGCTCAAAATTTCCCGGCTATTACACGTCCTCGCAAGGTTTAGAAAACCAGAGAAAAGGATATTGCTTGTAAAGATTGACGCTATCGGCGATTATATTCTATTCCGCAATTTCCTCGAAGTCCTTAAAAATTCGGAGAAGTATAAAGATTACCAAATTGAGCTTCTAGGAAATAACAGCTGGAAAGACATTGCTCTGGAATACGACAAAGATGTAGTTTCCAACTTCTATTTCATTAATGAAGATCCATTGTACGAAAAACCACAAGAAGTATTTAAGCTTGGTTGGATGCTCTTCAAGCGCAAATACGAAGTAGTTCTACAATCTACTTACTCACGAACATTGATGGGAAATGGCCTTGCGGCACTGGCTTCTGGAAAAGAGTCAATTGCTTATAACAGCGATAACGAGCATCACCCACGGTATAAAAAACAAACTGATAAACTGTATACACAACTGCTGAAGCTTCCCCTACATGTTCATCATGAATATGAAAGAAACCATTTTTTCTTTCAGGAAGTCACAAACCAAGAAGAGAGTCAGATGACACCTCTCTCTCTCCCCTTTAGAAAATCAGAAAAAAGTGGCATTCTTATTTTTGCAGGATCCAGCTGGATAAAAAAGAACTGGGAAAAGGAGAAATTCCTTGAAATAATAGAACGACTGTTACTCCACACTTCCGACACTATCATTCTGGCAGGAGGGCCGGCAGAAATTCCTATAACATCCTATTTGCTGGGTAATTTAAGTGACACCTCGAGGATTATTGATACCACAGGTAAGAGCAGCCTTCCCGAACTGATTCAAATAGTAGCCTCCTCCAGACTGGTAATATCCAATGACACAAATACCGTTCATATAGCGGCAGCCACCCACACTCCCGTAATCTGCATCCTTGGTGGCGGACACTTTGGAAGATTCATGCCTTATTCAAAGAAAATGTCATTCAAGCCCGTCTGCATTTTCGATGAAATACCTTGTTATAACTGCAGTTGGAACTGTAAATTCTATGAAGACAACGGCAATCCATATCCTTGTATATCAAGAATTAACACTGAAAGAGTGTGGAATTCGATAGTCAAGGCCCTGCAAGAGATTTGAAGGTACCCTCTAAACATCTACCCTTATAGAAATAACACTGTATCGAATTCAATAAAAAACTCGTTACTATTATCAGTAATCATACTTTAAATTAATAATGTCATTTGCTCAGAACAGCGATCTACCTAAAGTGAGTATCATAACCGTAACACTCAATGCTGAAAAATATATAGAACGATGCATAAATACGGTGTTGTCTCAATCCTATCCGAACATAGAACATGTCATTCTGGATGGGAACAGTAAGGATAATACACCTGCTATTCTCAAAAGATACACAAATAAGATTGCTTTCTGGAAAAGCGAGCTGGATAATGGCGTTTATAATGCTATGAACAAGGCGGTGACGTATGCTACCGGAGACTGGATTCTATTCATTGGAGCTGATGATATCCTTTTTCCAGGCTTTAGCGAGATGGCTTATAAGCTTAAAGATGAAAACACTATCTATTATGGAAATCACAAATGGAGAAACTCTTTCAATGGACAGAAATTTGATTCTTATCAACTTACGAAAGAAAATGTCTGTCATCAGAGCATTTTCTATCCAAGGGCAGTATTTGATAAGTATCAATATAACGAGAAGTATCGATCCAGAGCAGATCATGTACTAAATATGCAATGCTGGGGTGATAACAGGTTCAGGAAGCGGTATTATCCTATTGTAATTTCGGATTATTCGGAAGGAGGTTTTTCTGCTCAAAACAGAGATTTCCTGTATTACGAGGATAAACCCTATTTGATCCGAAAGCACCTTGGAGTTATTTGTTTTCTTCGATATAAATACAGGTGCTATAAGAATAAAAAAAGAGGGATTGATATAGATAACGACCTCCTCTATTAATATATCCAAATTCAACTATTACCCAAATGACAGGAACACCCTATCTCACTAAGTCCCCTATTCTCTTCCTTATCTTTAACCGGCCGGATACAACCTACAAGGTATTTGAAAAGATAAGGGAAGCAAAACCAACCCGACTATATATTGCAGCCGACGGCCCGAGGAAAGATCGAATTGAAGAAGAATCTTTATGTACCGAAACGCGAGCAGTTTCAAAGCTGGTTGATTGGGATTGTGATGTAAAAATCCTCTTCAGAAACCACAATCTTGGTTGCAAAAATGCAGTTAGCTCTGCCTTAGACTGGTTCTTCAGCCAGGAGGATGATGGTATAATTCTTGAAGATGATTGCCTGCCTGCTAATGACTTCTTTTTTTTCTGCGATGAACTGCTGGAAAAATACAGGTTTGATACAAGGATTCGCCATATAGGAGGGAGTAATCTACAATATGGAAATACCAGGGGAGATGCAAGCTATTATTTCGCGAATATGACCCATGTGTGGGGCTGGGCATCTTGGAAAAGAGCGTGGATTGATTATGACAAAAATCTTATGAAATACGAACAAAAGGATGTAGCGATACAACTTGGGAAGATTTTTAGCGATCCCCTGATAGTAGAAACCTGGACAGAAATATTTAGAATGGTAAAAGAAGGCGAGATTGATACATGGGATTATCAACTTGGCTTCATTAACTTCTTCAACAATGGTTTGACTATCATTCCAAACACTAATTTAATCTCAAATATTGGTTTTCGAGAAGACGCAACTCATACACTTTCTCCAGACAACCCAAATGCAAACATCCCGCTTGGCGAATTAAAAGCATTGGTTCACCCGGTTTATTTTCTTCCGGAAAAAGAAGCGGACGTCTATACCCTTAACCATGACTTCAATATTGAAGAACGGCGTGCTCAGGAAAAAGAGGAAGCAAGACTTGTAGAAAAAAACAAAAGAAAGCTGAGGAACCGTGTTAAGCAATTTTTTAAACACTAGATATAATACATTAGATAACTACTATGGCAACGAACAATTTTGCATTTAACTCTCCCCCTTTAATTAGCGTTATTACCGTCTCGCTAAACGCGAGCAGCCATATTGAAAGGTGTATTAAAAGCGTTCTATCTCAACCTTACCCTAATATTGAACATATTATCATTGATGGTGGAAGCAAAGACGGAACTGTAGAAATACTAAAAAAATACGATAAAGAACTAGCGTATTGGATAAGCGAGCCAGATAAAGGCATTTACCATGCCATGAATAAAGCTCTGGACCGCGCACAGGGCGATTGGATCCATTTCCTTGGGTCAGACGATTTCCTGTACGAAGGGTTTAGTGAGATGGCCACTGTCTCGCAGGGAGATAAAACGATCTATTACGGCAGCTGTCTTTGGGGTAATACGATCCTTGGAGGAGTATTTACTCCGCTCAGACTGTCGACAGAGTGTATTTGCCACCACGGTATATTCTATCCCAGGAAAGTATTTGAAAAATATCGTTATGAAGAGAAATATCAAATCTCAGCTGACTATTTCCTGAATATCCAGTGTTGGACAGATGATGAGTTTGACAAAAATTACTATCCGTATTTAGTTGCCAACTTTTCTCAGGGCGGCCTTTCGGAGAAACGCACAGATGAAATATTTAAAAAGGATTTCAACGAGATTCTTAAGAAACATTTAACGATGAAAGACTTTCTAAAATATAGATTCGGTCAGTATAAGAAACAACAAGCGACACGAAAACGCCGGCGCCAGTTTATATAGCGCATAATTTTCGTTTGTAATAATGTGAATTGGGGAACAGGAACAGATTGTTTCCCCATCGATTTATGTTTTCTTCCTAGTATCGCAGAGAGGTAGTGAATAAAGATCTGTCTGAAAACATCATCTTTGTCTGCAACTTTAGGAACTAAGTCAAATGAGAAAAATAAAAGAAACCATACATCTTTTAAGGGGATACAGCAAGGACAAAGAGCTATGCAAAGGGTCTCCGGTGAAATTATTTAATTTTTGCAATATAAAAAAGCCTGAAGATGTATGGTTCTACAATTTCATTCACAGTGAATTTCCAGACAAACTCTCTTCAAAGAAAGAGATTGCGGTATTCTCAGTATATGGTACCCGTTCGAAGATTAAATTGAATAGAAGTCCTGTAAAGCTATTTTTTACGAGCGAAAACATCGACAACTATTCCGAATATAGCGATCATTGTCTTGCAGAGGTTGATCTGGTATTGGGATTTGAACATTTACAGGAACAGAACTACCTGCGTTTTCCGCTATGGATTCTCTACTTTATACCATCTGCTTTGAATCCGCAAATGATCAGAAAGGCAGTCTATAATATGTCGCATTTTAATCATGACGACATTTCTTCCCGTAAGTTCTGTTGCATGGTATGCAGTCACGATGGAGATGGTGCCAGGCCTGCGATCTACCATAGCTTGAGCGAAATCGAAAAGGTTGACAGCGGCGGATCTTATTTAAACAACACGAACGATCTTAAAGAACTCTGCGCGGATGACAAACGACTGTTCCTAACTCGTTATAAATTCAATATCTGTCCGGAGAATTCCGACGGCGACGGTTATGTTACTGAAAAGCTTTTCGAAGCTATTAATTCTGGATGCATACCAATATATATGGGAAGCAACAACAACCCCGAGCCTAATGTAATTAACAAAGATGCTGTTCTCTTTTACTCAGGTCCTGAGAGCCTTGAATCATTGAAGAAGCAGGTCGCGGAACTCCATTCTAACGAAAAACTATACAGGGAATTTATATCCCAGGAACGATTTCTGCCGACGGCAGCAGAGTTTGTGCTTGACACAATCAGCGAGTTGAAGAAAAGGATTGATCTATTGTTATGAAATCGGCGATCCGTCTTCCATCTTTTGTAATACTCCCTTCAATTTATGAATGTCGATCGTAATATTACAACCTTCGCCTTCAATATACTGATCTTCCATATCGGGTTTACCAAAGAGATAGTGATATTTCAAATCGAGTGAATCTGCTAGATGCCAGTAATACTGGTTGTGATAGATCCTGTCTCTTCTAAATTCAAGGACGGAACTACCAGGCTTCATAAACAACATGTTAGTAAGACCGGCGCCATGTATTGAGACTAAGGACTTACACGATGCAGAGAGCCTTATCTGATGAAAAAGATCCATATCTTCAAATCGGACAATTTCATAGCCGAATGACTTTAGTACATCCCATACGTCCTGCTCATTCAATATTTTTCTGTACCCGGCTTTATCTCTGGAAATATAGAGCTTTCTTTTAGGGACTATTGAATCAAGATCAAGATTCTTCCTCAATTCATCACGAATCTGTTTCATCAAAGGATCATTAATATAACCCGGCATACAGGCGTGAGTGACCAGCGTTAATTGCTGTACCTTCAGAAGTTCGCGAAACTTTATAAATTCAATTCCTTTAGGCTTTAAACCTAAAAGCTGCAGTGAGCGAATGCCCGTCTCTTTTATATAAGCAGAATGATCTGGCAATAATAATATATGATCTTTAATAATCTCCTTTGCAGCGTAAACCCTTGATAGAAAATCAGTGAACCAATGATAATGAGCATCGGTCCATTCATCAAAAGCTAAAAGATATTTCTCGTCTCGATTCGCCTCTCTTTTTCCCCGCAACCAAACCTTCTTTATAAAATGTTTTGCATTGAAAAAGCCTCTATAATGCTCTGGATTTAAAAGCGATTTCTTATTTACTTTAAAATAATCATCATATACAAACCCTTGAAAGCTTACTAGCCTATTTTTCAGAGTGAGGATCTGAACATCATAGGTTGGGTATGAAAATTCCCTTTTACAAAAATCCAGCTCTCCCTCAACGTAGTTCTCAGGCTTTCTCCTTTGGATCTCCATAGATGGTGTAACAGAAGTATGGCGCATTTAAGATGAATATCGGCAAATTTATCAAATGATAGATATAACTCCCTTCTAGACTCCTATTATTTATGCTTTCTTCCCCCTAGGAATTGAGTTATAAATCATTTCCATCCGTTTTCCTCAAAACGTACTTAAAACATTTTTATCTTCGCTTGATAAAATGCTTGCTCATGATAAAACGAAACGGCTTGGATAAAAACGATTCTCCTCTGATCAGCATCATCACGGTTACATTTAACGCAGGCAGACACCTTCAACAATGCATCGATAGCATTCAGTCGCAATCTTATCCTGCGATAGAGCATATTATTATTGATGGCGGGAGTACGGATGACACTCTCGAAATCCTTGAACGGAACAACGATAGCATAGCATTCTGGAAAAGCGAACCTGACAACGGCATCTTTAATGCTATGAATAAAGGTCTGGAACATGTGAAAGGCGACTGGATCTATTTCCTTGGAGCTGATGACAGTCTCTATCCCGAATTTTCCCAGCTTGCTGTTCTTCTGAAGGACTCAAAAACGATCTATTACGGTCAATGCTCGTGGGGCGACATGATCCTGGGAGGTGAGTTTACTCGGTATCGACTTACAAAAGACTGCATTTGCCACCACAGCGTAATTTATCCCAAAAGGGTTTTCGAAAAATATCAGTACAGTGAAAAATATCCAACCGGGGGAGATCATTTGCTCAATATCCAGTGCTGGAATGATCCTGAATTCCAGAAGGAGTATCATCCGATTCTAATTGCTAACTTTGCGCAGGGAGGAGTTTCTCAATTTACTCCCGATCCGCTTTTTGATGAGGATTTCCCGGGGATTGTAAAAAAACACTGCAGCTTTCCCGTATATCTCAGATACAAGTGGAAACAGTTAAAGTCTAGAAAGAAATAATAAATGTCCGCATACCATACGTCTTCGCCGGTTCTTTTCCTTATATTCAACAGGCCCGATACCACTCAACTCGTTTTTAATCAGATACGTAATGCACAGCCTTCGAGGCTATATATTGCAGCTGACGGTCCGAGAGACAGCCGGCCTGATGATAGAACTTTGTGTGCACAGGCGCGCAGTGTAATAGATAATATCGATTGGTCCTGCGAAGTTAAGACCCTATTTCGCGAAGAGAATCTGGGTTGCAAATATGCTGTTTCAGAATCGCTCGACTGGTTTTTTAAACAAGAAGAAGAAGGCATCATACTCGAGGATGACTGCCTGCCATCTGAAGACTTTTTCAGATTTTGCGACGTACTCCTGGAGAAATATCGGTATGATACCCGCATTTTCCAGATAGCAGGTTGTAATTTTCAGCAAGGCAGGAAGTGGGGAGATGCGAGCTATTACTTTTCGAACCTCCTGGAAGTTTGGGGGTGGGCAAGCTGGAGACGGGTATGGCAGTTATACGATCCTGATCTGCTTCAGTTTGATGAAAGAGATATTATAACAAGTCTCGATGTCCTATTTAACGAACCACTTGTAACTAAGGAATATGCGGATATATTTAAACGACTTAAGGCCAACGAAATAGACACCTGGGATTATCAGCTAAAGTTTATCAATTTCTTCAACAACGGACTTTGCGCCATACCGAATGACAACCTGGTTTCAAACATTGGCTTTCGTGAAGATGCAACGCACACAGTAGATCTCGATGGCCGGGTCGCTAACCTGCCTCACGGTAAGCCGGAGAAAGTCCTGCGGCATCCTCACGTCATATTGCCGTCTAAAATGGCCGACCTTGCGATATTGGATGTTGAGTTCTCCATCGAAAAGAAGAAACAGAAGGAAAAGCGTATCAGCCGCAGAATCAAACGATGGCTGTTTAAACGATAAAAAGTGCAGATGCCAGCATAAGCTTACTAGTGCTTTTTTAAGTAAAAACCCTTATCATATCCAGCAGGCACGCCATCAATCTGAATGATGGATTCGCCCTGCACATAAGTGCTGAACTCCGCTTCGAGTGTATACCTTTCGTTAAAATGCTTCAGGAAATCATATTCGTTAAAGAACCATGCAGGATAGGACGCTTCATATACGGAGGGCCATACGTTCTGAATGGTTAAACGGTCTTTCCCTCTATCGATAAAGGCAGTTCGGTCAATGATAATATACTTGTATCCTAAGCCGACTAACTCCTCAAGAAAAGTATGCGGCTCGGGTAAATACTGAATTACACCCGACAATATCATCAAATCAGTCTTATACTTCGCGTTACATTCCTCAATTGAATGAAAAAAACGCAGCAGTCCGTCTTCAAAATACTCCTTGCCGCACTCCACGTAATGGGCTTGTTCCACAACATTCCAGCTTGAGCAAACCTGATTACTTAAAAATTCCTTTACCTGGAAATAGGTACTGCCAAGAGACCCTCCAAAATCAAGTATATTCAAAGGAGCACCGTTCTCAAAAGCGCTATGAAGCAGAAACGATATTAGAGGGAACGGGTATTCCTTCTTATCGAAAAGCACCGAGTCTCTTTCATAAACCGCTTCTCCATTTTTCACTTTTAAAAGTGCGGCCTTCGTCTTCTCAAGGATGTTGCTCTTTGCAAACCCCTCTCCATGAGCAGCAGCTTCCTCCCAGGTAGCATAATCGCCAAACCAGCCATATTTTTCTTTAGGCTTTTTCTTTAGTTTTCCAAACAGGCTCATAATCGTTTTTTATAGATAGGAACTAACGGCTTATAGCTCTTTAATAGCTAAAAGTCATTCAACACTTCAATTACTCTTTCTATTTCATCTTCTTTATGGCAATAGGATACGGGTAAGCTCAACGTGGTACGGTGTATCTCTTCCGAAATAGGGTACGATTTCCTGAACTTTTCTTCAAGAGCTTTCTGCTGATGAGGAGGCACCGGGTAATGAATTTCTGTCTTTACTCCGTTCTGTAGCAAGTACTCTCTTAGCCGGTCACGCTCGGGATGTCTGATATTGTAGATGTGATATACATCAAAATAATCGGGTTCCACCACCGGCTTTATAAAATCAGATTTTAGCCCGTTATGATACATCTCTGCGAGCCTTCTCTTATGAGCGTTGATTTCATCCAATCTGTTTAGCTTAATGGAAAGAAATCCGGCCTGTACTTCATCAAGCCGTGAATTAGTGCCGATATACTCGTTATGATACTTTACCCGGGAACCATAATTACGCAGGGCCTTTATCTTTTCGTAAAGCGTCTCATTATCTGTTGTTATAGCCCCTGCATCACCCAGTGCTCCAAGATTCTTCGTAGGGTAGAAGCTAAAAGCTCCGAAATCACCAAAGGTGCCAGTCTTCTTTCCTTTATATTTCGCCCCGTGCGACTGTGCACAATCCTCGATCACTTTCAGTCCATATTTCCGCGCAATGGCGGTAATCGGGTCCATATCACATGACTTCCCATAGAGATGGACAACCAAAATAGCACGGGTTTTAGAAGTAATGCTTTCTTCAATCCTTAACGGATCGATATTGTACGTATTGATATCCGGTTCAACCAATACCGGTACCAGTCCGTTGTGATAAACCGCAAGAATAGTAGCAATGTAGGTATTAGAGGGAACGATCACCTCACTCCCTTCGGGGAATTCAAAACAACGTAGCGCAAGAATTAAAGCATCGAGTCCAGAAGCTAGTCCTGCACAATAACCAGAGCTGCAATAAGAAGCAAAGTCCTTTTCGAAAGCCGACACATTGTTACCGAGTATAAACCAGCCTCTTTCCAGAGTATCCGAAAAAGTCCTTTTATACTCTTCAAAAAATGGCTCATTGAGCAATCTCAGATTTTCATATTCTATCATGGTAGGGCTCGTATATATAATCGTCCGGATCAAAAAACTCGGAAGCCAGCACCATCAGTATGGCATCTTCACTAAAATCGTACATCTTGTGCCAGTCCTCAGGCGCTATCAACAAACACTTATCAGGAGAATCCAGGATAAACTCCTGCTGTACTTTACTATTATCGTTGTGAATAGTGCACTTACCAACAAGACAAATGGCTGCCTGAACCGTCGTCTTGTGCCTGTGTCCTCCTCTCACAGAATCGTCTACTCCGTAAATATAGAAGATCCTCCTGATGTCAAAGGGAATCACCTTTTCTATAACGGTAAGATTCCCTCTTTTGTCAGTAAACGTTTTTAAATTGATTAATTCAGCCATACCGTATTTACGATTCCAGTTTTCTTTTCTTGTAGTAGTTCTTATAATGCCCTGTTAGTGTGAATGTCGCTTTTCGGCCGATATTCGTCATCACCCAGTCGAGATTTAGAAGCGGCTCATGAAAGGTCAGGGTACCATTCACTGCTCTAATCTGTTTCTCAGCTTCTGCCAATCCCTTAGCATATGGCTTGTAGACCAAACTTATAACTTCCTTTTTAAGCGCGTACTGTTCTGCTGTAAGGCGCAACGTATTATTCAAACAATATCTAAAATCGTGACAATGGTAAAAAATCAAATCAGATTCCCCACCGGAGACAGCCGTAGAAACAGTAACCCCCGTACCTTTCCCGGCAAACTCGTATTGGAGATTATTCCATGGTGCAACGCCACCGCCCTGGTGCTGCAGTACGTGAACCCCTTCAAACCTGGTTGTCCAGTCATCCAGATATTTCTGATCACCGAACTTCCCATCTTCAAATCTTTTGTAACACCATTCCAGGCAGGCCTTACGCCACCAGTCTAATACTTTCATCCCTTCCTCTGTGTTCTTAAAGGTAATAAACTGAACACAATAGATTCCACTAAGAGCCGACTGGTCATGTTCCGGACTGTATCTGTGTTCGGTAATAAGCACGGAGCTTTCGCCCATTTCGTCCGTCAACACCTTCGGATCGCTGAAAAAAAACAGGTCGGCGTCCAGGTAAGTACAATGGTCGAGTGAAAATGTATTAATACAATACCAGATAGTAGATGAAGTGCAAGTCCAGCAATACTCACCGGCGGTTCGTCCCGGTTTCACACTTAATAATTCTTCATCCTCAAATTCGTTTAAAGAAATAATCGTGGCATGTATAAGCCGCAGCTCCTTCAGACAGTTATAGCAATCGTCGTCAAAAGCAAAAATATAGAGATGAAAGTTGTTGCTGTATCTTTCTAAAGAATTATACATAGCCAAACCTCTCGAGAGATATGCAGAATTGAATAACGTGCAATAATTAAGCATGATTACAAAAAGCCAAATATACCGAATAAGAACAACTGTCTATGTTGGTTATTCTTATACGGTGTTTATCATTCCTGATCTTTCTTTTCTATAACCGCTTCGATATGATAATGAGGTCTCCCCTTCGTTTCAAGGTAAATTTTCGAGATATATTCTCCCATAATTCCCAGTGCTAAGAGTTGGATACCTCCAAGCATATCCATCACCAAAGCGGTTGAAGCCCAGCCGGGAATATTGTCTCCCCTAAGAACTACCAGAACAATCCATATAGCCAGGAATACGCTGGTTACAAACATAAAAATACCGAGAAACGAAATAAGTCTAACCGGACGGTTGCTAAAAGAGGTGACCCCGTCAAGAGCCAGTGAAAGCATCTTTATTAGAGAATATTTCGTATCCCCACCGATCCGTGACAGTCGTTTGTAATACACAATTTCAGACTTCAGCCCGATCATCGGTATAATACCCCTGATGAAAAGATTTACCTCCTTGTATTTTGCAAATTCGGACAAGGCAAAACCGGAAAGTAAACGAAAGTCTGCGTGATCTTCAATCAGTTTTACTCCCATTGCTCCCATCAACTTGTAAAACACCCGGGCTGTTGTGCTTTTATACACAGTGTCTGTTTCCCGGTCGTTTCTCACTCCATATACAATATGAGCACCGCGGTTGTAAGCCGCTATCATCTTACTAATAGCACTAAGATCATCCTGCAAATCGACATCCATTGTAATAGCGCAATCGACGTGTCCGGTTACCACCTGCATTCCCGCCAATAATGCATTTTGATGACCAACATTAGAAGCTAACTTAACAACTTTCAGAGCTTCGTCTGCTTGAGAAATAAGCAGGTCAAGAGTTTTATCCGAACTTCCATCATCCACAATTACTATGAAACTGTCGGGATGTATAGATCCTGATAGTTTTAAATCTGTTAAAAACTCTTTTAAAACATTAGCGCTTTGAAGAATTATTTCTTCCTCATTATAACATGGTAATACAATTGCTAGCAAGGGCTTCTTTACACCCCGCTCCTGGTCTTTACTCATAAGGCTATTGTTGATCTCGGGTTTTATATCAGTCAAACCTCGATAATAATGAATCCAAAAATAGCATTTATCCTTATAATTACGAAAGGAGTGCAATACCAAACAAAACCCCACAGTCCGCGTTTAGAATAAAAAATCTACAGACATCACCTATTGAATGACAAAGAAATACGACTATCTCGTTGTCGGCTCCGGATTGTTCGGAGCCGTTTTTGCGCACGAAGCGACCAAAGCCGGAAAAAAATGCCTGGTAATCGACAAGCGTGATCATGCCGGCGGCAACATCTTCTGTAAAGAAATGGAAGGCATCAACGTTCATTGGTATGGCGCTCATATTTTTCATACAAACGATAAAGACATATGGGATTATGTGAATCAGTTCGCTGAGTTCAACCGCTACACCAACTCTCCAATTGCAAATTATAAAGGAGAGCTTTACAACCTTCCTTTCAACATGAACACCTTCTATCGCCTCTGGGGAACGAAAACTCCGCAGGAAGCAAAACAAAAGATAGAAGAACAGATAAAAGGGCTGAACATTACCGAACCGAAAAACCTTGAAGAACAAGCCTTAAAACTTGTTGGACCCGATATTTACGAAAAGCTGATCAAACATTATACTGAAAAACAATGGGGCCGGAAAGCTACAGAACTTCCCGCCTTCATTATTAGACGTCTGCCAGTGCGCTTTACTTACGATAACAACTACTTCAACGACAAATACCAGGGTATCCCTGTGGGAGGATATAATAAGATAGTCGAGGGCTTGTTAAAAGACATTGAAGTTCAGCTTAACACCGACTTTATCAGTCGGCGTGAAGAATTTGAAAGCATAGCCGACAAAATTGTATTTACCGGCAAAATAGACGAGTATTACGGGTTCAGGTTCGGCGAACTCGAATACCGAAGCCTGCGCTTTGAAACTGAGGTTGTCGACACGGAAAACTATCAGGGCAACGCCGTAGTAAATTATACTGACTCAGAACCAGCCTATACCCGGATTATCGAGCATAAGCACTTCGAGTTCGGAACTCAACCCAAGACAGTGATCACAAAAGAATATCCTTTGACAAGCGAGAAAGGCGCAGAACCTTATTATCCCGTCAATAACGATAACAACGGTGCAATTTTAAAAAGGTATCAGGAGCTTGCTTCGGCAGAGAAGAATGTAATCTTTGGCGGAAGACTAGCCGAGTACCGTTATTACGACATGCACCAGGTGATCGGTTCGGCACTTGTTAAAGCAAAGCGGGAACTTTCTTAGAAGTAGTAAGTTTTAGGTTATAAGTTATAAGTAACGGAAAATGGACAGTTGACAGGGGACAATTGACAGTGGAAAATGGACAGTGGAAAAGGGATAATAGAAAAGGTCATAAAGACAACTAACAAAATTGTATATCCTTTCTCAATATATTAGTTCACCATTAACCGCCGTAACCGCAATCTGCGGCCTTTTTCATTGCGGCAGCGCTAAACTTCGTAACAGCACACTCTCCCAAAGCAATGAAAGCAGCCGCGAGTTTTTTTTTGTAGCTTTTTTCTTTGCGGTCAAAGAAAAAAGTACATACACACACCACCAAGCCAGAAAACAAAAAAGGGCTGGAATAACCTAATCATTCCAACCCTTGTATATCATGTTCACCACTAATCTACCGTAACCGCAATCTGCGGCCTTTTTCATTGCAGCAGCACTAAACTTCGTAAAAGCACAATCTTTCAAAGCAATGAAAGCAGCCGCGAGTTTCTTTTTTGGTACTTTTTTCTTTGCGATCAAAGAAAAAAGTACACACACTTTACAACTTTCTCTTCACTTCAACATTCTCGTACGCCTCTACAATATCACCAACCTCAATATTATTAAAGTTATTGATATTCAAACCACACTCATATCCTGCTGAAACCTCTTTCACATCATCCTTATATCGTTTCAGTGAAGCCAGCTCTCCGGTATAAACCACCACACCGTCGCGGATGATACGCACCTTGCTGTTACGGTTGATCTTTCCGTCAAGAACCATACATCCGGCGATAGTACCCACTTTACTAATCTTGAAGGTCTCACGAATTTCAACGTTAGCAACAATCTTCTCTTCAAACTCAGGGGCAAGCATACCTTCCATAGCAGCTTTTACTTCGTTGATAGCATCGTAGATGATAGAATACAGGCGGATATCGATAGCTTCCTGCTCAGCCAGCTTACGGGCTCCACCCGATGGCCTTACCTGGAAACCGATGATGATGGCGTCAGAAGCAGAAGCCAGCAACACGTCTGACTCAGAAATCTGCCCAACAGATTTGTGAATGATATTCACCTGAATCTGCTCAGTAGATAGCTTCAGCAACGAATCTGAAAGCGCTTCGATAGAACCATCCACGTCACCTTTCACAATGATGTTCAGTTCTCTGAAGTTTCCAATTGCCAAACGACGTCCGATTTCATCAAGAGTGATATGTTTCTGGCTACGCAGACCCTGCTCACGCTGCAACTGCAAACGCTTGTTCGCAATTTCGCGGGCTTGTGGTTCGCTTTCCATGGCATTAAACTTATCGCCTGCCGTCGGAGCGCCCGACATACCAAGCACCTGCACCGGTGTTGAAGGACCAGCCTTATCAACTCGCTGTCCCCGCTCATTGGTAAGCGCCTTAACGCGGCCGCTATAACTACCAGCAAGGATTGGATCACCGACATGTAATGTTCCGGCCTGGATCAGAACCGTTGTTACGATACCTCGTCCTTTATCAAGGGCGGCTTCAATAACAGTTCCTGTAGCTCTTTTATTAGGATTTGCTTTCAGTTCGAGTAATTCGGCTTCAAGCAATACTTTCTCAAGTAATAAGTCGACATTCATACCCGTTTTACCGGATATTTCCTGACTTTGATATTTACCACCCCAGTCTTCGACTAAGATATTCATAGCAGACAACTGCTCACGAATCCTGTCGGCATTGGCTCCCGGCTTATCCACCTTACTAAAGGCGAAAACAATAGGGACACCGGCCGCCTGAGCGTGATTTATCGCCTCACGCGTTTGAGGCATCACACTGTCGTCAGCCGCAATTACGATGATGGCGATATCTGTTATTTTGGCACCGCGGGCACGCATCGCAGTAAAGGCCTCGTGACCAGGTGTATCCAGGAAGGTGATCTTACGGCCATCTTCGAGTTTCACCTCGTAAGCACCTATGTGCTGTGTAATACCACCTGCTTCACCGGCTATCACATTCGTTTTCCTTACAAAGTCGAGCAACGATGTTTTACCATGGTCAACGTGACCCATAACGGTCACAATTGGCGCACGTGGAATAAGATCTTCCGGCTCGTCATGTTCTTCAAGACTTGCCTCTTCATCCTCGGGTTTAACGAATTCAACATTATAACCAAACTCATCGGCAACGATGGTAAGTGTTTCAGCATCCAAACGCTGGTTGATTGAAACAAACATCCCGAGGCTCATACATGTGGATATGATCTGTGTTACCGGAACATCCATCATGTTTGCCAGTTCGTTGGCCGTAACAAATTCTGTTACTTTCAGTACTTTAGACTGAAGTTCCTGTTCAAGTGCAGCCTCCTCTGCAGAATGAGCTACGTCGTCGCGTTTCTGACGTCTGAACTTAGCCCGTTGAGCAAATTTACCTGATTTTCCAGCTCCGCTTAAGCGTGCGAGAGTGGCCTTGATCTGGTCTTGTATTTCCTTTTCTGTTGGTTCTTCTTTGGGAGTATTGTCATGCCTTGCTCCGGCATGATGTCTGTTTCCACCGCGGAAATCTGGCCTGGCACCTTGATTTCGAGCTCCGCCTCTGAAATCTGGACGTGGCCCCTGATGTGGCGGCGGTACCGGCGTACCCTGACCTGTACGTTGCTGTCCGCCCTGTTGTTGCGGGTTTCCGCCCTGCGTATGCTGGCCGCCTTGTCCCTGCTGACCACCGCCATGCTGACCATGTCCCGGCTGTCCGGCATCTTTACGTTTTCTTTTACGTTTATGATCATTGGCCGCATTAGACGAAGAAGCCACTGGCTGGTCTTTACGTCGCTGCGGCTGTGTTGCAGAAAGATCTATCTTTCCAATTACATTCGGACCGGTAAGTCGTTGTGCTCTCGCACGTATTACATCATCTTCCACTGCTTCTTCTACTTTTTCCGGCTGCTCCTCCTTAGGTTGCTCCACAACCTCTGGTTTTTCTTCAACCTTCGGAATCTCGGGAGAGGGCTCTGGGAGAGAAGGCACTTCCGGCTCCGGCTGTTGGGGCTCGGGTTTTTGAGGTTCCGGCTCCGGCAACACTTCCGGTTGCTTCTCAGGTTCTGGCTCCGGTTTTACTTCCTGCACAGGCACGGGTGCCTCAACAGGGGTTGGTTCGGGAGCTGGAACAGGAACGGCAACAGGCTCCTTGCTCTGCTGTACCTCTGGCTCAGGAGCAGTCTCCGGCTTATCTTCCTCTGTCTTCTCCGTTTTCGGTTCAGTATGAGGCCTGCGGTTAAGAGAGTCGAGGTCTATTTTCCCTACTATTTTTACTCCCGGAAGAGCATTTTCTTCCTGCTTTTCTTCTGTATTACCTTCGGCAGGCTCATCGGCAGGAGCAGAAACGGACTTAGCCTTTTCGGTGCTCTGATGATGTTCGAAAGATCCTGTATTCTTTATCAGGATCTCATCCTGTTCAAAGTCTTTGTTACGACGAGGTTCTTGTCTTTCGGTTGCCAGAGGCTGGGTGTCGTCACGACGTATTTTCCCTATAACAATCTGTCTTGCTTCTTCACGTACAATCTTGTCACCCTGATACTCTTTCAAAAGAGCATTATACATTTCTTCTGTGAGCTTTGTATTAGGTTTAGGATCAACCTTAAAGCCCTTCTTTCCCAAAGACTCTACGGCCGTCGACAACCCAATATTCAGCTCCTTTGCTGCTTTTAGTAAATTTATGCTTTTACCTTCTGACATCTAAAAAAATTACCTCTCGCTAAAAATTTTAACAAAAATACGATTTTTATACCGTAAACTAATAGCTGAACCCGAATCAGTCATACTTATTCAAATTCTGCCCTCAATATTCCCATCACTTCCTTAACTGTACTATCTTCCAAATCGGTACGTTTCACCAGTTCGTCCACAGATAGTGCCAAAACTGATTTTGCTGTATCTAATCCAATACGCTTGAACTCATCGATGATCCAGCCGTCGATCTCATCTGAAAATTCTTCCAGATCAACATCCTCATCATCTTCTTCAGCCTCACGGTAAACATCGATCTCATATCCTGTGAGCTTACCTGCAAGCTTGATATTATGCCCTCCACGTCCGATGGCCAGAGAAACCTGATCAGGTTTCAGATACACCGCGGCACGCTTGTCAGCATCATCCAGTTTAATCGTAGTGATCTTTGCCGGACTTAACGCTCTCTGTATATAAAGTGATACATTGTTCGTAAAATTAATCACGTCGATGTTCTCATTTTTCAGTTCGCGTACAATTCCATGAATACGTGATCCCTTCATACCAACACAGGCTCCAACCGGATCAATCCTGTCATCATATGATTCAACTGCTACCTTAGCCCGTTCGCCTGGTTCGCGCACAATCTTCTTGATCGTAATCAAACCGTCGAAGATTTCCGGAACTTCCAGTTCAAACAAACGCTGCAGGAACTCAGGTGCATTACGAGAGATAATGATCTTCGGATTACTGTTCATCATATCCACCTTCAGCACCACCGCTCTTACCGTATCACCCTTTTTGAAATAGTCAGCCGGAATCTGCTCGGTTTTAGGAAGAAGAAGCTCATTACCTTCATCGTCAAGTACCAGTGTTTCTTTCTTCCATACCTGATATACTTCACCCGTAACGATTTCGCCTACGCGATCCTTGTATTTACGAAAGATCTCATCTTTTTCCAGTTCGAGGATCTTCGATACCAGCGTCTGACGTGCAGCCAGAATGGCACGGCGACCAAAACTCTCTAATGTTATCTGCTCTATAAAATCGTCTCCCACTTCCAGGTCCGGATCAATCTTATGCGCTTCCGCCAGTTCAATCTCGAGATCATCGTCTTCAGAAAAACCATCCTCCATCACCGTACGTGTACGCCAGATTTCAAGGTCACCATTATCAGGGTTCACAATCACGTCGCAATTTTCGTCCGTACCGTATTTCTTTCTGATCATACTGCGAAATACTTCTTCCAACACACTAATCACCGTCGGACGGTCTATGTTCTTGAATTCCTTGAACTCCTGGAAGGAATCAATCAAATTTATATTGCTCATTTTTATTTAAATGAAATTAAAACCTTTGTTTCTGTTATCTCACTGAAAGGAATAAAGCTTTCAACAAGCTCAGCTTTCTTCCCTTTCTCCTTAATCTTTTCTTCTATTGTTATACCATCTTCTGCCACCAGCAGAAGTTTGCCTTCCCTCTTTTTGCCCTCTGCCTGTTTCACTTCAACGGTACGGTCTATATTCTTTTCGTACTGCCTTCTCAGTTTCAGCGGAGCATCCAGTCCCGGCGAAGATACTTCCAGATTGTACGCATGTTCGATCACATTTTCTTCTTCAAGATGAAACCCAACATGACGGCTCACAGCCACACAATCACTAATCCCAACTCCCTTATCACCATCCACCAGGATGATCAGCTTCCCATTGGGATGCATCTTAACATCAACTACAAACAGGTCGGGCCGGTCGGCAATTTTCTGCTCTGCCAGTTCTCTTACCTTTTGCTCTATATCCATAATTTTTCTCTAAAAGAAAAGAGGGGACATATCGGTCCCCTCTTTTTCAATTGATACAAAGATAAGAAAAAAATATCAATTTATACAAATGATTGATTTACAGACGCGGCTGTATTTTCTCTCATATAATGGTGTGATGTTGCTGTGATGATTATCTTTGGAGCTTCTAAAAAGCACAACCCGTATTACAGATGTTAAAAACCAAGAATACCCTTGTCATTGCGATAACAGCAATAATAATCACAGTTTTTTTCTTTTCGTTCGGTTCTCTAACTTCCGGTTACCATTTCAGCGACGATCACGAAGTTCTGAGCATTGTCGACTCCCTGTCTAAGAAACCATTTGCGGAAGTTTCCGCGGATGTGATCAGTGCGGACTTCTCCTGGCGGTATCGTCCGGTATATTATCTCCACAGGGTTACGCAGTGCTACGTTTTCGGCGAAAACTTCTATCAGTGGTCAGTATACACGATGATCCTATGCATCCTTACCTTCTCTTTATTTTATCTGGCGATACGAAAACTTGGCTTTTCCATAGCAGAATCGATTCTCTTTCTTTCCGTAAGCTTTCTGGGGAGTCAAATGAATGTCTGGTGGAGGCTTGGGCCAAATGAAACTCTTGGCTCACTTTTTCTTGCCCTCAGTTTCTTTTTTATTGGCAAATGCCAAAAACACTATAACAGAAACACGCTCTGGTTTTCTATTTTTTTAATTCTGGCATCTTTAAGCAAGGAAAGTTACACGATTATCATGCCTGCTATACTACTGTTTAAGATATGGCATGAAAAGACGGTTTTTCACATTACATTTAAGGATTCACTATATAAAAACCGGCTTCTCGCAATCCCCCTTACTGTGATGCTTTTCAATCTGGCCTTCATCGTATTTTTTGTGGGTACCGACAAGGTTGGATATGCGGGTGTTGACAGTTCAATTTTCAATAAGATAAGCGAAGTGCTGGGAGTCTTTAAGAATCTGCGGATATACTTTATGATCACCGGCATTTTTATCGCAGCCTTATTTATATTTCTGAGAAAGTCTGAATTAAGTCCTGCATTCAAAAAGCTTCTTATCCCTTTCATAATATTTATCCTGGTCGTTGCTCCGAATATTATTCTGTACGCAAAAAGCGGAATGGATGAAAGGTATTATCTGCCCGCAACCCAGGGGTTTGCGCTGCTGCTGATTTTTATTGCCAGGGAAATACGGTTCAGAAAATCCTGGGCGGCTCTCGCACTCATCTTTATTGCATTCTTTTGCCAGAGATTTCAATATCGGGAAGTAGTCTGGCGCGTTGAAGAATTTGTTTCAGAAGGAAATGACAATAAAGCCCTTTTTCAGGCCGTTCTGGCTGACTATTCCGACGGCCCGACGGTTCTGCTCGCTGCTGATCCTGTCGCCTCTTATGAAGCAACGCATTCAGTTATCTACTATCTGGAGAGGGTGAGAAAAATCTCTTTTTATGGATTCCCTATAGCCGCAACAAGCTCTTGGAATGACCTTAAAGAATTCTCAGAATATCTACGCCAGGGGTGGTTGACATGGTTTAAAGGTAAACTTTATCAGGATTTAAATAAAAAACCTGATATTATCATTGTCATGAACAAAAGTCTTTCTGATAAATTCTTCAAAGACAGCGGATTAGACCCTCATAAGTATGTCAATAAACTTGGCGATAAGAATAGATACGCAGTTTACGTAAAAAAATAAAAAAATCAAGCCGGGCCTCTGTAAACACAATGCCGGCTTGATTACTTCTTACTAGAATCCTTACTTTTTCATCAACTTTAGGGCACCACCTGTCAGGCTGATCGTTGCGCCTTCGGAAAGATCATATTTAAGATGAGGTATATCCACCCAGAATAAGTTCAGGATATTTGTACCTTTTACGGAGATATGGGCACTATCAATCCGGTTCGAACCCTCAATTCTCAACTCCGATTGATGTGTGCCGTTAGCTTCCACTGCCCGTAATTTCCCTATCCTGTTATTTTGCAGAATGACCATACTGTTATCAACCTGGTTAATTTTTAAACTATTTAAATCAAAACCCGAAACAAGAGTATAATTACCCTCACGCCAATCTGCCTGAAGTTGAACTTTTCCTTTACCATCCTCTTTCATCCGCTTAAGGTCGGTAGCTATGACTTCTCTTAAACGGGGCATAAAAATAACAACGCCTTTCTCGTAAGCAACGTAACTATCCGTCCTATCTGTGAGCGACACCAGCAATTGATCTCCCACGCGCCCTATTTCAACATTATCTTTTATAAAATTGCTCACACGAACGGCAAAGGTATCTGACTGTCTGATCTCAACTTTCAGTTGATTCGCTGCCTTAACGATTACTTTATCAAAATTACTGTATTTCAGTTTGCTGTAATTAAAGAAAGGATCTTTATAATTCGCTTTCTTAAATGACGCTTGTAATGCCAAATCATAGCTAACAAGCAAGCCGAGCAGGATGACAACTGCCAGCAGAATAATTTTATTACTGGTTTTCATTTTCACTGATTTGAGATTGGTGGATTTTCTGACAGGTATTCGTCAAAGCGTTTTGCTATTTCGTCCATACCTATATTCAAAAGATTCATTGTCTTAAAAAACAACGGCAGTTCCTCATTTAAAAAATGATCTCTTTTTTCAGCCTTAATCTTCTTTACCGCACTTCCGCCGACAAAAAAGCCTATGCCCCGTTTGTTATAAATAATTTCTTTATTCTGTAAATACTCATACGAACGCATGACTGTATTCGGATTTACCTGTAGTTTTATTGCCAGGTCCCTGACGGAAAGGATCTTTTCATCTGTCCGCCAGTTCCCCGTCAGAATGTTCTCATTGATGTACCTGGCAATCTGAAGATATATTGCCTCATTCTCTTTAAATTCCATAGTTATCCTCTTTACACTTCCTTCTCTTTAACTCTTAGAAGAGCTGCCAGCCAAAACAATATTGTAATGCTTGCAACAACACTCACCAGATAAATATTGTGTACATGAGCGTCCAGCGCAACTCTGCCATAATTAAAATTCTCTAAACTAAGATCGCTAAATGGGAGGCCTGTTGATCCTTTTGTTCTGATCAGTAAACTAAGCAGGCCTTTATTGAACAGGTTCAGCACAAAAACAAAGACAAAGAATACAAATGCGGTCTTGATAAACTGGTACTTGTCAAAGAAAACCGACCCCCATAATGAGATTGCCTGAAGGGCAGCATAAATAACAAACACAAGATAAAATTTCTTTTCAGCAGAAAACACATTCACGAAGTTCGCTCCCGGCCATTGATTGATCACAAACAAAAACAACCAGTCAACAAAATAAAAACAGGCCGCAAACATCACCGGATATACAATGGCACTGTAAACCCAGCCAATTAAAAACCGTTCGGTGTAGGTAACCGGCAAAGTCAGGCTAAAAATTGCCCGCTTCTTTCCTGCAAGATCAGAAAAAACTGTGCTCGTAAATATTGTTCCACCTAACAGAAACAGGCCCGTGAACATAGAAAACTGGGTTTCCACGGGAATACTTATATGGCGACCATTAAAGCTCATGGAAGTAAAAAGAAAGAAAAGCGACATAATCCCAAAAAGAACGACCAGATACATTATATAATACCGGAAATTTTCTAAGGTATGCTTTTTAAAAAGCATCGCGAATCGCTGCAGGTTAAATAAACTGTTCATCCGACTTATTTATTAAGGTTAAAACATCATGATTCCCGGCTGTGACAGAATTAAACAGAAGTTCCATATCAACCCTGCTGCTCCACCCGTTTTTATTTTGGACAATTCCTTCCAGCCCTTTTACAGTGTTCTCATAGTAAAGCGCTTCTACAGCTTCTTCCTCACGTAAAACACGGAAACTAACCCTTTCAGAAATTTCATCGAGGTTTTTATTCAGTATGATCCTTCCATTATGCAAAACCAGGATAGCATCTATTAAATTATCGAGGTCACGCACCTGGTGGGTCGAAATAATGATGCATTGCTCTTCACCGAGAGCTGAAGCAACTATCTTCCTGAACTGGGCTTTCGAAGGAATATCCAGGCCATTGGTAGGTTCATCCATGATCAGAAGACTGGTACAACAGGCTAAACCAAATGAAATCAATGCTTTTTTCTGTTGACCGAAAGACAGCTTGGTAAGAATACCATTTAAAGGAACTTCAAACTCTTCGAGGTACTTCTCAAAAAGCCAGGAATCAAATTTAGGATAGAAAAGTGCAGTGTCTTTTACATATTGCTTAATACTGACAGCAGGAACATAAATCTCTTCCGGAACAAAATAGAGATCTTCCAACACAGAAGGCATCCTTTTTGATGAATCAACCCCCTTAATCCTACAACTTCCTTCTTTAGGGAAGGCGAGCCCCGTAATGTTTTTTAATAAAGTCGATTTCCCTGCACCGTTCTTACCAAGAAGGCCATAAATATGACCAGGCTTCAGGCTCAGATTCAGTTTTTCAAACAGCATTTTCTTTTTGCTGTAGAAAAATGTAAGGTCCGCTATTTCTACCATATATAAGTGTATTAGTCAAATAGTACACTACAAATGTAAACAAGAAAATTATATATCCAAACGTGGGTGAAAAAAAAATAAAAATCACTACTGAGATAAGGGTGACAGAGCCAGCGTATATCGGAATATCCGGAAAAGAGCCGACTGTCCATTCCTAAAAAAAGTTTACATAAGAAAGTTTTCAAAGAACAAGAAAATGAGTATTAAAAATGAATTACCCCGGAAGGGAAAATTGGGAAAAGAATCGAATCATTCTGATAGTTTCAGGATTCAGGTGGCGTTAGAATATTTAGATGGCGACTATAGCCAGGCACAGGTTGAAAAAAAATACGGATTACCAGAAAGAAGTGTTTATCGTTTTGTAAATTGGTATAACGATAACCAGAAAGAGCTTATGCAAGACCAACCGGTAGAAGCACAGGAAGCTTCGTTTACTTCAAAGGAACTGGCTG
Source organism: Arcticibacter tournemirensis (assembly GCF_006716645.1). Lineage (NCBI taxonomy): Bacteria > Pseudomonadati > Bacteroidota > Sphingobacteriia > Sphingobacteriales > Sphingobacteriaceae > Arcticibacter > Arcticibacter tournemirensis. Next base: position 454,838 of record NZ_VFPL01000002.1, read on the forward strand.
CGCTTGAAAAGAAGCTATCCCTTGCAGAGATGAAGATCGCAGCCCTTGAAAAAGTCATTGCTATGGCCAACGAAGAATACCGGACAGATCTTAAAAAAAAAGCTGTTACCAGGTGATGGCCGAACTGCGGGGAACACGCAAACATTATAGCTTAGCCAATCTTTGCGCGGCATTTGGTTATACCAGGCAGGCCTGGTATAACTATTTAAAAAGATCAGAACTTCAGATTTTTCAGGAGCATATTGTATTGCAGAAAATTAAAGAGATTAGAAAGGAACTGCCTAAAACCGGCTGTATCAAACTTTACAAAGAGCTCAATAATGGTTTTTTGCAGGACTTAGGGATAGCAATGGGCAGAGATGCTGTATTTGACCTGGTTAGAGAGAATGGGATGCTTGTCAAATCCAGCAAAAGGCATGTGTGTACTACCAATTCCTATCACAGGTATAGAATTCATCCTGATCTGGTGCAACGAAGGCATCCACAGCACGCTGAAGAAATATGGGTGAGTGACATTACTTACATTACCACCATGTCCGGATTCAACTACCTGTCTTTAGTAACAGATGCGTACTCAAGAAAAATAACAGGGTACTTTCTGTCAGTAAACCTCAAAGCTGAAGGATGTATAAAAGCACTCGATCAGGCACTAGCTGCAAGGATATATCCTGAAAACACATTAATACATCACTCGGACAGGGGCACGCAGTATTGTTGTGATGATTATGTGTCCAAACTCAGGCAAAGGGATATCCAGATCAGCATGACACAAACCGGCAGCCCCTATGACAATGCCATCGCAGAGCGTATTAACGGAATACTTAAAACAGAATTTGATCTTTATAAAACCTTCAAATCTCATAGCCAGGCAAACGCAGCAGTGGATAAGGCCATCTTTAATTATAACAACCTGAGGTTACATGCAAGTTGCAGCTACCAGACTCCGGAACATACCCATAATCAAGAAAAAACAAATCAAATCACCTTAAATTAAAGTTATGTAAACAAATAACAGAAAGAAAACTTAACATTGTAAACCCAACACAGTTATAATAACTTTTGCTGTAAACACAGAGTAGTAACAACATTTCTTATTGTAAACTTATTCCAGTATAGGACAGACAAGGCCCGCGTTTAAAATAGCGCGCACCTCTATCGCACCTTTCGCGCACTTTATTCGCACATCGTTCGCTCGGTAAGCGAATAAAGCGCGATTAAGAACCTTTCTAAATACGAAAAATGAGCTGTCTATTTCAGAAACGGTCCTTAACTTTATTATACTAAAACTTAATTCGCCAATGGCTCGTTTAGACAGAAAGGGCTCTTTCAGATTACATGGAAAGCTCGACACCTCCGTTTTCTGCACCTGGAGGGATATTGATTATATGAGACGCCTTCCCAACAAAACAAAAAGTGAACCGTCTCAGGCACAGATTGCCAACAGGGCTAAATTTGCGTTCGTTCATGACTGGCTCGAAAGCATCAATGACCTCATTAAAGTAACTTTTGACACCTATTCGCCCAAAATGACAGGAAGAATGGCAGCCCAATCTTACACCATGAGAAATGCCGTTAAAGGGGAGTATCCTGATTTTGAAATTGATTACCCTGCGGCCCTTATCAGCTGCGGACGTTTAGCCGGGGTAACCAATCCAAAGGTGTCGTTACCTGAGCCGGGTATTCTTCAAATCAATTGGGATAAAATTGTTGCCGACCGGGGCAAAAGCCATTGTAATGACATTTTGGTATTCGCGTTGGCTCCTGAATCAGAAAATGTTACGTTTACAGTTGGACAGGCAACCAGGGATAAGGGTACGTACTTATATAAAATCCCCAGGGAGTTTATCGGCAAGACTGCTTATGTTTATATTGCGTTTAAATCTTTTTCAAATAATGACGTTTCTACCAGTCAGTACCTTGGATCGATAATCCTTGAATAACAGCGAAGGGAGGAATAATATTTTTAACTTTGTGTTATGCGAATTATTATAGAAATACTTTTAACGGGCATAGCCGTGTCGGTTGCTGCTTTTCTTGTACCAGGTGTTTATGTTGACGGTTTTCTGAATGCTATTATTGCAGGCCTTCTTATCGCTTTGGTCAATGCGACTATCGGAACCCTGTTACGGCTTTTCACCCTGCCAATAAATATCCTTTCTTTAGGCCTAATGTCTTTCATTATTTCTGTGTTGATGGTGCTTCTGGTCGACAGCTTTATGAAAGGGTTTAATACATCGGGATTTCTTTCAGCCCTGATATTTGCTGCTGTCCTGTCTTTAATAAAAATGGTGTTTGGCGCGTTGAAGTAACAATTATTTCGATCGCTGTCTATACAGATAAGTACTTTATTTTTCCGCCAATGCATTCTGCACGCTTGGAGCTTTATCGCTTTGTACTTTTTCTAACACTGCCCTGTTGTCTCTGCTCTGAAAAACTTTCTTTAATATAGCTACAGCTCCCGCCCGAACATATGAACGCCCGTCATTCACTGCCATACTTTTTACTTTATCGTAAAGTCCGGCCTTTTCTTCGTCGTTTAATTTCGGGATAAAGTTAACAGCCCGTAACCGCAGTTCCCAGTTTTTATCGTCCAGTGCTTTTATCATAGTTTCTCTGGCTGCTTTTTCGGCAGGCATTTTTTCAAGCGCCTGCAAAGCTTCCAACCTGTCCATAAAAAGGGGAGCATGGGTATACTGGAAAATATTCTGCGATAAAGTCTTTGCTTCCTTCTTAGTGGCAAGCAGATATTTTTCGGCATCTACATTCACCAGCTCTGGTTCGGCTGGTACGTCAAAGCTAAAATTCTGAGATTGTTTGTCTGCCACAACTTCCTTACGCTCAGTATTACCGGATACATAAATATCTATGGCCATAGGCAAGCGATATAATGGAACTTTACTAAGGTCCTGCTGCTGAACTACGCTTACGATTACCTTCTTTGCTGCTGCATCGTACCGGGTATCGATCTTCAACACTGGATGCCCGGACGCCAGGAACCATTGGTTGAAAAACCAGTTAAGATCCTCGCCTGTCACTTCCTCAAAGGCCATCCTCAAATCATCTATTTCGGCAGTCTTATAGGCGTTCCTTGTCAAATAGAGGTGAAGGGATTTAAAAAAGGCTTCATCGCCCACTGTTTTACGTAACATGTGAAGAATGCGCCCACCCTTCTGATAGCTCACTGCATCAAACATCTGATCGCGATCGGCGTAATTAAAACGGATCACATCGGCATCTTTCCCCTGTGTAGAAGTAAGGTAAGTTTGCAAATCCTTCCAGCCATACTGGTCGGCATGGTCCCTCCCATACTTATGTTCATTCCAGAGATACTCACCGTATGTGGCAAACGATTCATTAAGCGGAAGGTTCGCCCATGATTCGGCAGTTACCAGGTCGCCGAACCAGTGGTGAAACAGCTCGTGTGAGATGATATCTTCATAACTCTCGTCCAGATACTGTTCTTTCGTCATATTCATCCTTTCAAACAGAACGGTTGCTGTAGTATTTTCCATCGCGCCGCCCTGAAAGTCGCGCACAACGATTTGGGAATATTTTTCCCATGGGTAAGGTACGCCCGTTTTATTTGAGAAGAACTCTATCATCCCGGGAGTTTTACCAAAGATGAGCCTCGCGTTTTTGGCGAAAGCTGGCTCCATGTAATAGCTTACTTCTTTACCCTTCCAGCTGTCCTTCACAATGTCGAATTTGCCTGCGGCAACCATGGTCAGGTATGTAGAATGCGGTTGCTCCTGGCGCCATGTGTCGGTGCGTGTACCGTCTCCATTGTCTGAGGAGAAATCCAGTATACCGTTTGAAAGAGTGACCATGCTGTCGGGAACAGTGAGACTGATTTCCTGGGTCATCTTCTCTTGCGGCCCATCGATTGTAGGAAACCAGGCTGAGTTCGACTCTGTTTCTCCCTGCGTCCAGAACTGCCTCGGTTTATCGGTTTCCTTCCCCCGGGGGTTAATAAAGTAAAACCCGCGGTCGCCCGATGAGTTAATGTCTTCGCCCACCTTTAGTTTATCGGGCATGGCTACATACTGGATATACAGCGTGTACTTTTCATCCCGGGTATACACTTTATCAAGAGATATCCTGAGCTTCTTGCGATCATAAGTATACTTCAGGGGCTTGAGACTTTCGTCCTTGAGAAGCAATGCTACCTGCTCTACTTTAAATCCTTTGGCATTTAATATTACCGAATCGGAGGAGTAAAACCATGGCTTCGCCTGTATAAAAGCCTTACCTTTAACATAGGCACTGTCCCAGTCGAACTTAAGGTCGAGCTTCGTGTGGATAATATCGGTTAATCTGGGGTAGCTGCCTCTATATATATTCGCGCCCGGAGCATTGGCACTTACAGTAACGGGATCCATCACCACCTTCTGTGTGGTTGAACACGATATTGAAAAAAATATGCACAGTGCTATGCAGCACCAATAATTCTGTATTTTCATTAAAAAGCTTGTCTTTTACCGGTATATATCAGGACTCCCGAAGCAAATCGTTTATCTGTTTTTCGAATTCCATAACAAAATCAGTGTAGTGTTTACCGGTACCCGGGCCACTGAAGCCGGTGTGAATACTTCTGACTTTCCCCCTCTTGTCGATAACAATCGTGGTGGGGAAGGCTTTAAACTCATTCAGGGCCGGCATACTTTTCAAAGCTTCTTTGTTGGTATACCCGGTGAGAAGAATCGGATAGGTTATATCAAGCCGGTCTCTCAGCTGCTGAAGACTCTTTTTTGAGCGTTCGGTATCTGTAGTTCTTTCATAAGCCAGTCCAACTACTTCCACTCCTTTGCTTTTATTCTTTTTATAAAAGGGGGCGAGGTATCCGGATTCATCCATGCAATTAGGGCACCATGAACCCAGGAACTGAACTATAACTACCTTGTTTTTAAACCGGGAACTGGAGAGAGAAACGTTATTGCCATTCAGGTCGGGGAAATTAAAATCTATTGTTGAATAGCCCGGCTTAAGCCTCGTCAGCGAGTAAGCATCGGGAAGCATCGCGTTAGGGTCTTTTTTTGCAGTCCAGTTATCTACTGATGAAAGACCCGCATAGAACTTCCCGTCTATAATCGTATTACCTTTAACCCTTCCGGTGAACAGGAATGCATGTGATCCGTCAAACGTAGACAGGAAAAGCTTATCGCCCGAAAGTGCCCCTTCCAGATAGCGGTAGTCGCCTGTAGTGGTTAAAAAAGTGCCTGTAACTTTTGTAGAATCCTGAGTAAACTCACCGACAGCAATAGTGGTATCCTTTCCGTCGGAACTTACAAATGTGGACGACCATCTTCCGGTAACATTCTGCCCTGATCCGTCACCTGAAACAAGGAACCTGCTTGTAACACCATGTTCTGCAGCAAACTCCATTGCTACCTCTTTACCAGGCAGATGCCTGATCCACTTCCCGTTCAGGCCCGAAGAGCTAAACTCAGCTTTTATTTCTGAGTCGAACAAGGGTAGCTTAATCGTAACAGAATCATTGCTTACACTGATATCGTCTACCCTGAACCGCTCGCCGGCATTTGTTATATAAATTACCTTTCGGCCGCTGGTATCGCTCACAATAAAATTAAAAGGAATCTCGGTTCCCGATTCAGTCTTCAGGGTAGCTCTCCAGGTGCCATTTTCCAAACCTTCTGATGATTTACCGCAACTGAAAAAAAGCGTTGCCGACCACAAAAGAGCAATTAGAAAAGAGTAGATTTTTAAATGATTTGCTTTACGTTTTATTTGATGAGGCATGTTCTTAATGTCTAATCCACAGTGAATTTCATGAATAGTGTAATCTAGCAGCCATCAGCAAAAATAAATATTACTTTGCTTCGCGTATTTTTCGTTCGATCGCTGTAGTAGAATAACCGTCTATATATGTAATAGTTTTTACTTCTCCGCCGTTTTGCATTACCACATCAGCGCCTACAATCGTGTCGATGGTATAGTCAGCACCCTTTACCAGGATGTCTGGCTTAATGGCCGTTATCAGATTCAGAGGAGTAGCTTCTCCGAACAATACTACTGCATCTACAAAGAAAAGTGAGGCAAGGATTAAAGTTCTGGAATGCTGATCGGTAATAGGCCGTGCCGCCCCTTTCAACTCGGATACGGACTGATCCGTATTTACGCCAATAATGAGTTTATTTCCCATGCTGGCTGCTTTCGCAAGATAATCTATATGGCCCAGATGCAGCAGATCGAAACAACCATTTGTAAAAACAATCTTGTTACCCTGAAACTTCCAGATGTTCACCATGGGCAGAAGCTGATCAAGACTTCTTACCTTGCTATTCACAACATCTAATTTATCCATTAGCGGCTCTCCTGTTTAATGAGTGCAATCTACACAAACATATATAAAATCCGGAGCAATATAGAGGTTAATGTACAACGTCTACCTGATCAGATGATTGTTATCATCTGGAAAAACGAGAATTGGCTGATACTTCCTTGCTTCGTCCATTGGAAGGGAACCATAAGACATAATGATCACGATATCGCCAACCTGCGCCAGCCTCGCACATGAACCATTAAGGCAAACTATGCCTGAGCCTCTTTCGCCTTTAATCACGTATGTTTCAAAACGGGCTCCGTTATTGTTGTTTACAACCTGAACTTTTTCATTGGGAATGATGTTCGCGGCGTCTATTAAGTCTTCGTCTATAGTGATACTTCCCACATAATTCAATTCAGCCTGCGTTACCTTCACCCGATGTATCTTCGACTTCAAAACCTGAATAATCATAAGGCAAAATTACTAAAAGTGTTACAAGTTATATGCTTCAAGTTGTAAGCGGGAGGTAATATTATTAGTATCAGGTATTTAGTATCAAGTATCAAGAGATACGGGTTGTAAGTTGCGGGTTGTGAGTTGTGGGAGGCAGTTAGCTTTCGGCGATCAGTTTACTGGACAAGTCCATAATTTATAACCCATAATTCATAACACAATAAGCCGACTGCTACTTCAGCAAGATGTTGTCAATAAGACGGGTTTCACCTACTTTTGCGGCTACAAGAGCAACGATACTGCCCACATCTTTCGATGTTGCGGGTTGCAGGGTTTCTGCGTCGTAAATTTCAAAGTAGTCGAGTTCCACTCCTTCGCTTGCTGATAAAAACGCGATAGCATCTGATTTAAGTTCATCAAGGCTCTTCACACTAAAGTGATCCTTTGCACTATTCAGCGATGCCGACAGAGCGAGGGCATTATGCCTTTCGCTGGAGGAAAGGTGGATATTGCGCGAACTGAGTGCCAGGCCATCCTCTTCCCGTTTTATCGGACACATCACTAGTTTAACCGGGATGTTCAGCATTTTAACCATGCTCCGGAGAATCAGAACCTGCTGAAAATCTTTCTGACCAAAAAACGCGACATCTGGTTTTACAATGTCAAAAAACTTCTTCACAACCTGCGTTACTCCCTGATAGTGGCCGGGCCTGATTTTTCCCTCAAGTACATTTTCCAGATATCCCAGATCGAGATGCCAGCTTTCTCCGGGTTCGTACATCTCTTCGACTGAAGGCAGAAATAAAATATCTACATCGGCACCTCTTAGCTTTTCAATATCTGCGTCTACAGGTCTAGGGTACTTCTCAAGATCGGCAGGATCATTAAACTGGGTAGGGTTTACAAAAATGCTGCAAACAATTACATCAGACTGTCGTCGTGCAATATCTATTAATGATAAATGCCCCTCGTGTAAGGCTCCCATAGTTGGAACGAAACCTATACTTTTTTTCTGCTCCCTCAACTCATTAAGGAATTTTGACAATGCTGACTTTGATGTAAATATTTTCAAATTAATAAAAGCTATCAGCCGTGGGCAATTAGCAATCAGCTCTGTGCCTACCACTGTTTTTATGATATTTCCGTTCAGCAAGCAGTTCCGGAAAACAGATCTGTCTGCTACTGCAAATTAAGCAATAAAAACACTTCGTGTTAGTGCCTTTTTGCTTTATGTTTCAGCCGGCAAAGGTGCTGATTACAAAAAAAATATGCAAGACTCTTGCGTAAATCGTTGATATATCATAATATAATGAGTATATTTGCAGTCCCAAATTCTATTCTTAAACATTTAACATTTGGAGATGGCAAAAACGAAGTTACTGTTTATTACCCACGAGATGTCGCCTTTCCTCGAGTTAACAAAAATTTCTGAAATTACCAGGCAACTGCCCCAGGCAATGCAGGACAAAGGATTCGAAATCCGGATTCTGATGCCGCGTTTCGGCAACATTAATGAGCGCCGCAACCGCCTTCACGAGGTCATCCGCCTTTCAGGAATGAATATCATCATAGATGATAATGATAACCCGCTGATTATTAAAGTCGCATCAATACCTTCAGCTCGTATGCAGGTATATTTTCTTGACAATGAAGAATATTTTCAGCGAAAGCAGGTTTTCAGAGACAACTCAAACAAGTTTTTTGAAGACAATGATGAGCGCACAATTTTCTTCTGCAAAGGGGCACTTGAAACTGTTAAGAAGTTAGGCTGGTCGCCCGATGTAGTTCATTGTCACGGCTGGATGACAGCCCTGGTACCTGTCTATTTAAAAACCACTTATAAGGACGACCCGACTTTTAAAAACGCGAAGGTTGTTTATTCGGTTTACAATAACTGCTTTACAGAAAAGTTCGACAGCGACTTTTCAAGGAAAGCAATTATGAATGGCATGAGTGCAAAGCATACAGACATGTTTAAAGACGGTGACTGTGATTCTTTGCACATCGGCGCTATTGCTTATTCCGACGCCGTAGTTTACGGAGGTCCGGAAATCAGTGAAGAGGTAGTAAGTTTTGTAAAGAATAGTGAAAAGCCGGTTCTGGAATATGAGAACACGCTTGACTATGAAAACTATTATGGCCTTTACGAAGAAATAGCGAACGAGGATCTTGTTTCGCTTGCCTAAAGGCAAGTATTAATTCAGGAGCGCAAGCGCTGAACAAAAAAAGAGGCCGTATCATAATTCAAATGATGCGGCCTCTGTATTTGTTGCCTATTAAGGTAGTGCAAGATGAATTTGGGCAAGCTGTGGATAATTTGCTTTTCGGGGTCGAAAACCAGTCAAAAAGCAGCTTTTCACCCTGCTTTTTTCCTTAAGTTTTGTGCAATTGCAATCAAACCCCATTCGATCTCCACTTTTTCCTTACCCCGAAGCATGAACCTTTTGAAACCATGGTTCTGTTTAATGTTTCCGAAAGTTGGTTCCACATCAAAGCATCGTTTCTTTCGCCGCTGTAGGCCTTCTTCACTGTTTAACAGTTCATGTGCCTTTTGCTTAAGCCGGTTCAGATTTACATTGACCTCAATGATCCTGTTGGCGCTTGATTTATGACAAGCACCGTTGAGCGGACAGTTAGCGCAATTGCCCGCCTGGTATCTTTTTACTGTTTGCTCAAAACCGGTGCTTGTTCGTTTTCTACTTGTCCCGATGAAATTCATCTGCCGGCCCATCGGACAGATGTAACAATCTTTCTCCTGGTTATAGAAAAGCTTGCTTGCTGCAAAAGGCTGTTTGTTATTGTAGTTTTCATTTTGCTCTTTATCGAACATCCCATACTTTACAAAGGCAATGGTTTGCTTTTGTTCCAGCAGCGTGTAGTTTTCTTCAGATCCGTACCCGGCATCCGCGGTGAGCTTTTCAGGTGCTTTGCCAAAGCTGGCTTCATGCTGCGTTAAATGAGCATTCAGCGTATTGGTGTCTGTTGTATTGGAATGAATGGTATAATTGACAATGAACTGGTTGGAGGTAGATATCTGAACATTATAGGCGGGTTTTAACTGACCATTTTTCATGTGGTCTTCTTTCATCCGCATGAAAGTAGCATCCGTATCGGTTTTACTAAAGCTGTTCCTTTGGCCCAGGATCTCTTCCTGATGCTCATATTTTTCTATATTCTGCGGGTAATGTTTAGTAATATACTTCAGTTTAGCCTTCACCTTTTTATCTGCATTATCTTTTGCGGCCAGCTTTTCGTTAAGCTGATCTACGGCAGCTTTTACTTTTTCGCTGTTAATTTCCGTAAAATCAGGCGGCTCAGGCATCTTGTCTTCTTCCGAGGCTACCTGTTGTGCATACTGCCATATCTCAGTCAGTTGCTTTTTCATCTTCTCTTTATTGGTCTGAATCGACTTCTTCCAAACGAAGGTGTACTTGTTGGCATTGGCTTCGATCTTCGTTCCATCCGTATTAATCTCCTCTATGCTCAGCAGCCCTTCTTCCGACAACAGCTTTACCACCTCTTCAAACACACTGCGCAGGGCATGTTTCAAGCGCACACCCCGGAAACGGTTGATCGTATTATGATCGGGATAGCTCATCGAACTTAACCACATGAAGTAAATACTTTCCTTACAGGCTGCCGCCAGTTTACGGCTGGAATAAAGGTTGGTAACGTACCCATAAACCACCACTTTAAGCAGCATTTGAGGGTGATAACTTGAACTTCCCCTAATGTGATAAGCTTTTAAAAGCGGCTCTATATTGAGCTTGTTAATGACCTCATTTACAACCCGGACCGGATGCCATAAAGGGATCAATTCTTCAAGGGTTGGTGGGAGTACCAGAATTTGTGCCTGATTATAGGGCTTGAAAACAGGTTGCTTTACCGCCATCTTTTATCTGATTATACACTAAATATATGAAAATCAGATTATTAAATCAAATAATCAATGGTAAAAATCCTGAAATATTAAAAATAAAAAGAGGCTGCACCATGATTTATGATACAGCCTCTTTTTTTGTTATTGTCAAATCATCTAAACAGAGGCAGTGATTCTTTTGGCTGCATTAATCATCGTCGGATGCATTGGGATCAAACATCCACAGATCGTCGGTACCACTTGTACTCGATCCACCGCCAGTGGTGATATATCCTTTTCCGTTTATGGCAAATCCCGTGGCTCCGTATCTTGAACTTCCCTCAAAGGTATCCACATCTTCCCATAGATCTCTGTCGGGGTTATACCTCCAGCTCGTGCTGGACGTTCCGCTTCCCATCCCGGTAGTTAAATAACCGTAATTTCCGATGGAGAATGCTACTGCCGAATACCGCTGCAGATTATAATTGTAGTCGTCGTTTTCCTTGATCTCCTTCGTTTCTTCATCATCCCCGTCAGGATAAAGAGAGATTTTGCGCGTCCATGTGTCTTTAGAGGGATCATAGGCATAAAAAGAAGGAACGAGTGCTCCGTTATTCTGTCCGCCGCCCACGTAAGCGATATTGCCGATTACGAAAGAAAATGCCATTACCCTCTTGGTTTTTATATTGGAGATTTTCTCCCATCCCGGAGTTGACTTAGATGGATCGTATTTATAAAAGTCCTGCTGATCATTATTCCCATCGGTGCCACTGCCGACGTAACCGATGTTATTGATGGAAAAAGACACAGCATAATAACGACCGCCAGCACCAGGGAAATCAGCTATCTTTGTCCATTTGTTAGTTCCCGGATCATATTCATAGAAATCCTTGTATTTCTCATCGGTCAGCGAATTACGACCTAAACCAACATATCCTTTTCCTCCTGCAGAAAAGGCAACCGCATCTGTTCTGGGAGCGCCAGGAAACGTTGCTATTGTATCCCAATTATCGCGCGCAGCGTCGTAAGACCAAAAATCGGCCAGATGTCTTTTATCTGTTGAACTGGCACCGTAATTATATCCCGTTCCTACATAGGCAATATCGTCGATAACAAAAGAAACAGCTCCCCGCCTTGAAACACCTCCAAAGTCGGACTTCCTGATCCAGTCACCCGCTAAATCATCGTCATCATCACTGCTGCTACATCCTGCAAAGAGGGTTAGCAAACAAAGGAAAAAAGCGCCCGTGAAAAGTTTATTCATAATCCTATAGTTTTAATTTTGTATATGTAACTCTTAATTTGATTTTTACGTCGGCATTGGCCTGAGATCCTACGATCAGGCGATTAAAGGTATTTTGCAGGTCTGCAACCGGCACAGTGAGCAGGAGCGAGGTATTATTGTATTTTGAATAATAGCTTGAAATATACTCAGTCAGAGGAAAACTATACGACGCCTTCCCTTCAACATAATCGCTGTACGTTAAGTATAGGGCTGACTGGCTAGTCTGCGGATCCGACAGTATCTGGGTGGGCCGATTGTTTTTATCGGCAACCAGAAGCACCAGTTGGGCCGGCCTTTCAAAAGGCAGATAATGAGGAGCCCCGGGTGTTTCAACCAGTAGCTCTGCTTTATTGATAACGATATCGCCACCTGAATTTAAAAACCGGATATAGGGTATTGATATCCGGGTAACCAGACCCGCCATCGCCTGAATATAGGTTTTGTCGGATGTAAGGTCAGAAGAAACAACTGTATTGGATAAGCCTATATCTTTTAACTTAGTAGCGCTCCTGTCGGCATCAAAGTGATTGAACTGGTAGTTGTTATCGTACAGACTGAACGCCATCTCCTGTTTTTTCTTATTCCCTTCGCCATCTACATAGGAGTAATAGATCTTTACACTAACGGAATCTCTGAAGCCAACAATAGCGTTTCCGACGCTGGTTCCGGGCTTAAGCACCATTCCCTTAAAATAATCGAGAAAAAGGTCGGTATTAGAGAGAAGAGTACTCTCCTCTTTTACCAGGTTGAAGAACGACTTCCCCATGTTATCTGGCAGGCGAAGCATCAAACTGTCGGAACCCGGTTTCGGATAATAGGAGAGAGTAGCCAGTGGAGCAGGATCATGCCTGAACTTTGAGCGGTTATAAAATGTGGCTGAACTTGAAAACACATTCTGCGCCTCCGATGAAAGGTAGTCGGACACTTTGGGCAGTACAAGGCGCTCCGAAAGCTGGTAAACTGATATGTCCTGCTTCTGCAGAGTGTCGCCATAATAATATCCCGAGTAATTTAGCCTGAGCCTGACCGAATCAAACACAGCGTCGGTGGGGAGTGAAGAAGTGTTAAGACCCGAGGGCGAAATCTGAAAATAACTGGATGAACTGATAATGCCGAGCTCAGGGTCATTGATCCTTCCTACCAGCAACACTCCTTTCCCAGCGGACGGAAGAGAATCGAGCAGCATCGTTGCTGTGCTTATTGTAACAGTATCGGTGATATTCGCAAACAATGTCTCATCCTCGCCAATTCCAATAGAGCTGTTCTTTTCGCAAGATGCAAGTACAACCACTAAGGTTAACAAACCAGCAAACCACTTTAACAATTGCATGCACCGTCTGATCGAATTATCCATTTTTACTCCCTTAAGAATTTTTGAATTGGTGTCAAATATGCGGTCCCGTTTTGTGCTTTAAATGAATTTTAACATAGTTTAACTCAGCAGCAGAATCGGAATCAAAACATTAACACTTTTTTACTATTTAGCAGGGAAAGCGACAATAATTCCATCCTTTCCTTAACAGGTTTCACATTTTCAAAATGAAACAGCCGGTCTTTGCATAAAAAAACTCATAAGCGGCTAATCACTTTCATTTTTGACCACGAATTTATAGAGTATCAGATCCACGTTTTAAGAAATGCGATCTAGGACCGCATTTGCGAGACCATTATCAGAATTTTGGCGAGAATACAAGATCCTTTGGCAGTAGAACAACCTTAATAAAAAGCATAAATAGATGAAATCCGGAGATTAGTCGTTATAATAGAACCTTTAATCTTATTTATCCGTAAATAAGCCATTTAGTATCTATTTTAGCGTGGATGAATAAGATCAAGTTGCAGAACTGGCTACAGGAAGCTATCCCGCTGCTGCTCTGGCTGGGCTTCGTGTTGTTACCTTTTTTGATGCGTTCGGCGTCCATGCCCGCCTATGTACGCACTCATTTTCTGGAGAATATCTTCCTGACTAACCTACTGTTGCTAGCTGTGTTTTACCTTCATGCCTACGGAATTTACCCGCTTAGAAAAAGAAAGAACGGCATCTGGTTGTATGTACTTGCTTTGGCTGCTTGCATGGCTGCTTTTATGTTCGTTTCACAGCGAATATCTCCGGGCCCCCAACCGGCTGTTCTTGCGGAAAGGGAAAGGGCAAGAGCATTACCATACCCAGGCAGCTTTCAGCACAGGGATAGTTTGCCAGGGCCGGAACATTTTCCACGCCCCGGTGGCGAGCCTCCTATGAAGGTACGCCTTTTATTCCCGGGCTTCCGGATAACCCCTTTCTTCTTTGTCATCCTCTGCAGCTATTGCTACTGTATTCTTAGAGATACCACCAAGCGGGAAAGAGCTCTAAAAGAACATGAAAATGAAAATCTGAAAACGGAGCTTACCTTTTTACGTTCGCAGATCAGTCCTCACTTTATGTTCAACGTGCTTAACAGCATGGTTTCGCTGGCCCGCAAGCAATCTCCATTGCTCGAAGCTTCACTTATTAACATGTCGAACCTGATGCGTTATATGTTGTATGAAAGTAATGGCAAACTGGTTTCGCTAAATACAGAACTGGAATATCTAAGAAATTATATCGACCTGCAACTGTTGCGCTACGGCGATTCGGTAAGACTTAACTTATATATCAACGGACAAGCGGAGCATTATCATATAGAACCGATGCTTCTTATTCCTTTTGTGGAAAATGCTTTTAAACACGGTATTTCGATGATTAAGGATCCTCTTATTGATATATCTGTTTCTGTTAACAATGAAACAGGTGAATTGCTCTTTAACGTTGTAAATAACATTAGTCCCCAGGAAAACAAGGATGAAGGAGAAATTGGAATTGGCCTTGCTAACGTAAAGAGGAGGCTTGCGCTATTGTATCCTGAAAAGCATCATTTAAAAATTGAACGGGCTAGAAACCTTTTTAATGTCGAACTTCAAATTAAACTTACATAATGAACTGTCTGGTTGTTGATGACGAAAAGCTGGCACTTGAACTTTTGGAAGATAACGTCAAAAAGGTTCCCTTTCTCTCACTGTCATTTTCCTGCCGGAATTCAATGGAGGCATTAGAGGTTTTAAAGGAGAATAAAATAGATCTTATATTTCTGGACATCAAAATGCCGGGACTAACGGGACTCGAATTTATACAGACGCTTCAAAAC